>NZ_JBIMPP010000073.1:0-38476 GCF_043906805.1 Actinomadura sp. SCN-SB
GCCGGGGCGCCGCGCCGGCGGAGCATGTCGTTCATCAGCGCGATCTCGGAGTTCTGGGCGTTGACCATGGTCCGCGCGAGCCTGCGCACCCGGGGGTGGTCGGTGCGGTCCAGGACGGCGCGGGCCATGCCGACCCCGCCCCGGTGGTGGGCGATCATCAGCCTCAGGAAGAGCACCTCGGCGTCGCGGCCCGAGGCCCGTTCCAGTTGCGCGAGCTGCGCGGGCGTCGCCATGCCCGGCATGCCGCCGGCGGGGGACGCGCCGTGGCCCGCGTGACCGCCGCCCATCCAGCGCATGGGTCCTGACGGGTCGGCCTTGGGCGCCCGCCATTCGTCCAGCCAGGCGGTCATCATGCCGATCTGCGCGGACTGGGTGGTGATGATGTCGTAGGCCAGGACCCGCAGCCGCTCGTCCTGGGACCGGTCGCGGACGATGAACGACATCCGGACCGCCTGGGCGTGGTGGGCGCTCATGTCCCGGGCGAATCCGGCCTCGGGCCCGTCGGCGGCCGGGCCGCCGGGCCTCAGCCACAGGAACGCGGTGGTCGCGACGAGGAGCACCGCGAGGACGACGGCGACCCCCCGTCCCCGCGGCGCCGGTGCCGTGCCCGCCGTCATGGCGTGTCCTTGGCTCCCGTGCAGGGGGCGCCGGGCTCGGGGGTCTGCTCGCCCTTCACGAACGCGCGCAGGAAGGCGTCCACGCGGGAGTCGTCGGCGCTCTGCAGCTTGAGCTGCTTGCCCCAGGCGGTCATGACGATCGGGGAGTCCAGGCCCGGGTACGGGCTCATCAGCGTGTAGTCGGTGTTCTCCACCTTGGACTTGAGCCGGTCGAGCTGGTCGGCGGCCAGGCCGGGACGGTAGGTGATCCAGACGGCGCCGTGCTCCAGGGAGTGCACCGCGTTCTCGTTGCGCAGCGGGCTGGTGTAGACGCGGCCGTTGCAGTTCTGCCAGATGGCGTCGTGGTCACCGCCCATGGGGGGCGTGGTGTCGTACCGGACGGCGGCGGTGGTGTGGTTGGAGCTGAGCCCTTCCTTCTCGATCAGACCCTCGATCGAGTCGGCCGAAGGGGGGCGGCTCTGCAGGAACGCGTAGCCGATGGCGACGATCGCCACCAGGCCGATCACGGAGAAGAACGCGATGGTGCCCCAGGGGACCTGCCGCTGGGTGAGGACGTTGCGTTGCGCGCGGTTGCGTGCGCTCTTGGACATTTGTGGGACTCGCTCTCAAGTTATTGCGGTGCTGGGTTGGAGGGCATGCGCGGACGCCGCAGAGGCATGTGCCACTGCGGCAGGCCCGTCACAGCCTGAGCACCTGCAAGGAGGAGAGCGGACGGCCAGGGAGCGTGCGCGGCGCCGGGGGAGCATGGGCCCAGCCCGAGCGCGGCGGGCGCCGTCCACCCGTCCGGCGCGGCTTCGCGGCCAGGCTCAGGGCCAGCATCCCGAGCAGGACGGCCAGGGTCAGGCACGCGTCGACCGGGCCGGGCGGCGGAAGGCCCGCGGGATCGCCTAACGACTGCGGGGCGGACGCGTCGGCGTGGTGCGCGGCCATCGCGTCGGCCACGGCCGCCGGGACGCTGGTGTGGTGCGCCGTGCAGACCCGCAGCGGCGGCCCGTGCCCCAGGCCGTAACTGAAGACCAGACCGGCAGCCAGGAACAGCGCCACGAGCAGCCCGGCGGGCCCATGGCGGAGGTGGGGGTCGGTCCGGCCCACGATCACGCCCCGCATACTAACCGCGGACGGGGACCACCAGGGATGTCCGTCACGCGAGATACTGTCGGAGCGTGACCAGCAGCCAACCCGAAGGGCTCTTCGACTTCCCGGGGGCCGGGCCGGATCCCGGGCCCGCCCCCGTCCCGCCGGGCGACGGGGCGCGGCAGCCGCTGGCGGTGCGGATGCGGCCGCGGTCGCTGGACGAGGTCGTCGGCCAGCGGCACCTGCTCGGCCCGGGGACCCCCATCCGGCAGCTGGTCGACCGGGACGCGCCCATGTCGCTGGTGCTGTGGGGCCCGCCGGGCACCGGCAAGACCACCCTGGCCACGGTCGTCAGCCATGTCACCTCCCGCCGCTTCGTGGAGATCTCCGCGGTGAGCGACGGGGTGAAGCGGGTGCGGGCCGAGATCGACCTGGCCCGGCGCGAGCTGGGCATGAGCGGCCGCCAGACCCTGCTGTTCGTCGACGAGGTGCACCGCTTCAACAAGGCCCAGCAGGACGCGCTGCTGCCCGCGGTCGAGAACCGCTGGGTCTCCTTCATCGGCGCCACCACGGAGAACCCGTTCTTCTCGGTGATCAGCCCGCTGCTGTCCCGCTCGCTGCTGCTCACCCTGGAGCCGCTCGGCGAGGACGAGCTGCGCGAGGTGGTGCGGCGGGCGGTGGCCGACGAGCGCGGCCTGGACGGCCGGGTCGAGCTGGACGCCGCCGCCGAGGACCATCTGATCAGGCTGGCCGGCGGCGACGCCCGCCGCACCCTGACCTACCTGGAGGCCGCCGCCCTGGCCGTCGGGCGGGACGGCGGCGACGGGGCGCCCGCGCGGATCGGCGTGGAGGTGCTGGAAAGGGCCGTCGACCGCGCCGCCGTCCGCTACGACCGCGAGGGCGACCAGCACTACGACGTCATCAGCGCGTTCATCAAGAGCATCCGGGGCAGCGACGCCGACGCCGCGCTGCACTACCTCGCCCGGATGATCGAGGCGGGCGAGGACCCCCGGTTCATCGCGCGGCGGCTGATCGTGCACGCCAGCGAGGACATCGGGATGGCCGACCCGACGGCGCTGCAGACCGCGATCGCGGCGGCGCACGCGGTGGAGTTCGTCGGGCTGCCCGAGGCGAGGATCAACCTGGCGCAGGCCGTGATCCACCTGTCCCTCGCCCCCAAGTCCAACGCGGTCGTCACGGCCGTGGACGCGGCGCTCGGGGACGTCAGGAAGGGCGACGCGGGCCCCGTCCCGGGGCACCTGCGCGACGCGCACTACAAAGGTGCGGCAAGGATCGGGCACGGGGAGGGCTACAAGTACGCCCACGACTATCCGGGCGGCGTCGTCCAGCAGCAGTACGCGCCCGACACGATCCACGGCCGCCGGTACTACCGGCCCACCCGGCACGGCGCCGAGGCGCGGTTCTCGGACGTGCTGGCGCGCATCCGCTCCGTCCTGCGGGGCGGGAAGGGGCCGGACGGCGGCCGGGCCGGCGGGCACGAGTGATTCGATCTTTCCCGCCGTTGCTCCCGGCGTCGGCGGCTTCCGCCCGGTAGCCTGCCCGCAGGGCAGGTGCGGCGACCGGGCACGGCGCGGGCCGGTGACCACGGTAGGGTCTTCGCAGACCGGGCCCGGGACGCGGCCGGGCGCCCGCCGGAGGACCGGCCACCCGTCCCGCCGCCCGGCCCGAGCCCACGAACACAGCGACTCAGCGGAGACGAACCCCGATGCTCACTGGTGGACAGGTGGCCGGCCTGATCGTGGCCGTGTTCTGGGCCGTGCTGGTCTCCTTCCTGGCGCTGACCCTGCTCAGGCTCGCCCGGCTGCTGAACGAGGCGGGCAAGCTCGTCGCCGACCTCGCCGACCAGGCGGGCCCGCTGATGGAGGACATGACCCAAACGGTGCGCCGCGCCAACGAGCAGCTGGACCGCACCGACGTCATCACCCGGCAGGTCCACGGGGTCACGCGGAACGTCTCGGCGGTGACCACGATCATGACCTCGGTGGTGGGCGGGCCGCTGGTGAAGGCCGCCGCCTTCTCCTACGGCGTCCGCAAGGCGCTGAGCAACCGCGCCGAGCAGCCGCACGGCGGCGCCGGCGCGTCCCGGCCGCAGCTCCAGGCGCGGCACAACGGCAAGAGGCGCGGGTGAGCCCGCGGATCGGCCCGCGGACGGATCCCGGGCGAAGCGAGGCACAATGAGAAGACTGTTCTGGCTCTCGGTCGGCGCCGGTGCGGGCATCTACGCCACGCACCGGGTCAAGCGGCGGGTGGAGCGCATCGCTCAAGCCTGGTCACCCGGGGGCGTGGCGGCCCGTGCCGTCACCGCGGGACAGGGCGCGGGCGACCGGTTGAGGCATTTCGCGCTGGACGTACGTACGGAGATGCGGGCACGTGAGGCCCAGCTTCGGGAGGCCGCCCGGATGGACGAGGCGCCGCCCGACGCGGAGGGCCCTCCGCGCCGTGTCCTGCGCGCACCGCGTTACACGATCATCGACGATGAGAAGGATGGCCACTGATCATGGAGTCGGCAGAGGTCGCACGGCGCTTCCTCGGGTTCTTCGAGGAGCGCGGGCACACCGTGGTGCCCTCGGCCAGCCTGATCGCCGAAGACCCCACGCTGCTGCTGGTGAACGCGGGCATGGTCCCGTTCAAGCCGTACTTCCTGGGTCAGCGCACCCCGCCCGCCCCGCGGATGACCAGCGCGCAGAAGTGCGTGCGCACGCCCGACATCGACGAGGTCGGCAAGACCACCAGGCACGCCACCTTCTTCCAGATGCTGGGCAACTTCTCCATCGGCGACTACTTCAAGGAAGGCGCGATCCCGTTCGCCTGGGAGCTGCTCACCCGCCCCCGGTCCGACGGCGGGTTCGGCTTCCCCGAGGACAGGCTGTGGGTCACCGTCTTCCACGACGATGACGAGGCGGCCGCCATCTGGCACGACAAGGTCGGGCTGCCGCAGGAGCGCATCCAGCGGCGCGGCCTGGCCGACAACTACTGGCACATGGGCGTGCCCGGACCCGGCGGCCCCTGCTCGGAGATCTACTACGACCGCGGCCCCGACTACGGCCGCGAGGGCGGCCCCGTCGTGGACGAGGACCGGTACCTGGAGGTCTGGAACCTGGTCTTCATGCAGTCGCAGCTCGGCGAGGTCCGGTCCAAGACCGACTTCGACACCGTGGGCGACCTGCCGGCCAAGAACATCGACACCGGCATGGGCCTGGAGCGGATGGCCGCGATCCTCCAGGGCGTCGACAACATCTACGAGACCGACACGCTCTGGAAGGTGCTGGACCGCGCCGCCGAGCTCACCGGCTCCCGCTACGGCGCCGACCAGCGGGCGGACGTGTCGCTGCGGGTGATCGCCGACCATGTGCGCAGCGGCACGATGATGGTCGCCGACGGGATCCGTCCCGGCAACGAGGGCCGCGGGTACGTGCTACGCCGCATCCTGCGCCGCTCGATCCGCAACCTGCGGCTGCTGGGCGGCCAGGAGGCGGGCCTGATGCACGCGCTGACCGAGGTCGCGATCGCCGCCATGGGCGAGCAGTACCCGGAGCTGATCCGCACCGCCCCCACGATCCACACGGTGATCGACGCGGAGGAGGACTCCTTCCTCCAGACGCTGCGCACCGGCACCGCCATCTTCGACACGGCGGTGGCGGAGGCGAGGCGGGCGGGGCGCACGGCGCTGCCGGGCGACCAGGCGTTCAAGCTGCACGACACCTACGGGTTCCCGATCGACCTGACCCTGGAGATGGCGGCCGAGCAGGGCCTCCAGGTGGACGAGGAAGGGTTCCGTCGGCTCATGCAGGAGCAGCGGGACCGGGCCAAGCGCGACGCCCGCGAGAAGAAGTCGGGCAACCTGGACGTCTCCGTGCTGGACGACCTGCTCACCAGCGCGGGCGGCGCGGTCGAGTTCACCGGCTACGGCGAGGTCAGCGGCGAGGCGCGGCTGGCCGGGCTGCTGATCAACGGCGCCAACGTGCCCGCGGCGGGCGAGGGCGCCCAGGTCGAGGTGGTGCTGGACCGCACGCCGTTCTACGCCGAGGGCGGCGGCCAGCTCGCCGACCACGGCGTGATCCGGGCGGGCAACGGCGCGGTCATCCAGGTGGACGACGTGCAGTCCCCGCTGGCCGGGCTGATCGTCCACCGCGGCCGGGTGGTGTCCGGAGAAGCTCAGGTCGGCGACACCGTCTACGCCGAGATCGACCTGGAGCGGCGCCGCGCGATCTCCCGTTCGCACACCGCGACCCACATGGTGCACGCCGGGTTCCGCCGCGCGCTGGGCGAGTCGGCCGCGCAGGCGGGCTCGGAGAACTCCCCGGGCCGGTTCCGGTTCGACTTCACCGCCTCGGGCCCCGTCCCGCCGAGCGTCCTGCGCGACGTCGAGGACGAGGTGAACGAGGTCCTGGTGAACGACCTGGACGTGCGGGCCTTCCACACCTCGATCGAGCAGGCGCGCTCGATGGGCGCGCTGGCGCTGTTCGGCGAGAAGTACGGCGACGAGGTCCGGGTCGTGGAGGTCGGGGACTACTCGCGGGAGCTGTGCGGCGGCACCCATGTCGCGCGCTCCGGCCAGCTCGGGCTGATCAAGGTGCTGGGCGAGTCGTCCATCGGCGCGGGGGTGCGCCGGGTGGAGGCGCTGGTCGGCATCGACGCGTTCCGGTTCCTGGCCCGCGAAAGCGTCCTGGTGGCGCAGCTCTCGGAGCAGCTGAAGGCGCGCAAGGAGGAACTGCCCGAGCGGATCTCCGGCGTCGTGAGCCGGCTCCGCGACGCCGAGCGGGAGCTGGAGCGGCTGCGCTCCCGTGAGGTGCTGGCGGTCGCGGCGTCCCTGGCGGGCGGCGCCCGCGACCTGGGCGGCGTGGCCTTCGTGGCGCACCGCGCGCCCGACGGCACCGGCGCCGACGACCTGCGCAAGCTCGCGGTGGACGTGCGCGGGCGGCTCAGCGCCGGGCCGGCGGTCGTCGTGGTCGCCGGGGTGCCCAAGGACCGCCCGGTGGTGGTGATCGCCACCACCGAGGGCGCCAGGGAACGGGGCCTGAAGGCCGGTGCGCTGGTCGGCGTCGCCGCCAAGGCGCTCGGCGGCGGGGGCGGCGGGAAGGACGACCTCGCGCAGGGTGGTGGCAGCGATCCCGCCGCCATCGACGAGGCGCTGCGGGCGGTCGAGAACGCCGTAGGGGCGTCATGATCGGGCCGTCCGGGACGCGCGGCCCGGCGAGCCGATGAGGCAGGGCGTGCGGCTCGGCGTGGACGTGGGGTCGGTACGGATCGGCGTGGCGCGCAGCGATCCGGCGGGGATCCTCGCCACGCCCCTTGAGACGGTCGCACGGGGGAAGGGGGATCTCGACCGGCTCGTCGCCCTGGCGGCCGAGCACGAGGCGGTGGAGGTGGTCGTGGGGCTGCCGACGTCGCTGTCGGGCCGGGAGGGGCCGGCCGCGCAGGCGGCGAGGGAGTTCGCGGTACGGCTGGCCGCACGGCTGCCCGCGGACACCGTCCGGCTGTACGACGAGCGGCTTACGACGGTGACGGCCGAGAACGGGCTGCGGGCCGGGGGAGTGCGCGGCAGGGCCCGCCGCCAGGTCGTGGATCAGGCCGCGGCGGCCGTGCTGCTGCAGGCGGCTCTGGACGGGGAGAGGTTGACTGGGCAACCCCCAGGCGAGATCGTCCGGAGAGGCTCATGAACGACTTGGACCTGTTCTCCGACCCCGACCCCTACGGTGACCGCGGCTACGGCGACCGCCGCGACCGTGGCGGTCGCGACCCCCGGAGGGGCGGCAGGCCACCGGCGCGGCAGCAGCGGGACCAGCGCGCGCGCCAGCGGCAGGGCCAGCGTCAGCGGCGGGGCCGGCGCGAGCCGTACGGCCGGCGCGACCGGCAGAAACGCAAGCGCCGCAACGGGCGCGCGGCGTTCCTGTTCTCCCTGGCGTTCCTCGTGGCCGTGCTCGGCACCGGCGGCGTGCTCGGCGTCGCGTGGATCGACAAGCGGCTGAACCCGCCGGACTACGAGGGCGCGGGCACGGGCGCCGTCACGGTGCAGATCAAGGACGGCGACACCGGTCTCACCATCGCCCAGACGCTGCTGAACCACCAGGTCGTCAAGAGCACGCAGGCGTTCGTGGAGGAGTACGCCAAGCATCCGAAGGCGTCGGGGATCCAGCCGGGCTTCTACCAGATGCGCAAGCGGATGTCGTCGGCGGCGGCCGTGGCGCTGCTGCTGGACCCCAAGTCCCGGTCCGGCAACCAGATCACGATCCCCGAGGGCCTGCGGGTGACCCAGGTGATCGACCAGCTGGCCAAGAAGACGGGGATCCCGCTCAAGGACTTCCAGGCCGTCCTCAAGGACCCCGACCGGCTCGGGCTGCCGCCCTACGCCAAGGGCAAGGTCGAGGGCTACCTGTTCCCCGGCCAGTACAACCTGGACCCCAACGGCTCGGCCGAGCAGATCCTCAAGACGATGGTGGACAGGTTCAACCGGTTCGCCCAGGAGAAGGACCTGGTGGCGCGGGCGCGGCAGGCCAGGATGAACCCCGGCACGGTGATCACGATGGCCAGCCTGATCCAGGCCGAGAGCGGCCGTCCCGACGACATGCCGAAGATCTCCCGGGTGATCTACAACCGGCTGCAGCGTGATCCGCCGCTGTTCCTGAAGTTCGACAGCACCACGCTGTACGGGCTGGGCAAGTACGGGATCATCGCCAGCAACGAGGACATCAGATCCAAGAACCGCTACAACACCTACAATTACCCGGGGCTGCCGCCGGGCGCGATCTCCAACCCGGGCGAGGCGGCGATCGACGCCGTCTTCGAGCCCGCCGAGGGAACGTGGCTGTTCTTCGTGGCCACCGACCCCAAGAACCGGATCACCAAGTTCGCCACCACCGAGGCCGAGTTCGACCGGCTCAGGGCGGAACTGGAACGCAACCTCAGGGCCCAGGGAGGGAACTAGTGGCACGGGCCGCCGTGCTCGGCAAGCCGATCGAGCACTCGCTGTCCCCGGTGCTGCACACCGCCGCGTACGCGGCGATGGGCCTGGACGACTGGGTGTACGAGGCGTACGAGTGCGACGAGACCGGTCTGTGGGGGTTCCTTGAGGCGCTGGACGAGGGCTGGGCGGGGCTGTCGCTGACGATGCCGCTCAAGCGGACGGCGCTGAAGCTGGCCGACACCGTGTCCGGCCTGGCCAGGGCCGTGGGCGGCGCGAACACGATCGTGCTGCGGGACGGCCGCAGGCACGCCGACAACACCGACGTGCACGGCATGGTGGCGGCGCTCACCGAGGCGGGGCTGGGCGCCCCGGCGTCGGCGCTGGTGCTGGGCGGCGGCGCGACGGCGGCCTCGGCGCTGGCGGCGCTGGCCGAGCTGGGCCTGACCAAGGCGTCGATGGCGGTGCGCAACCCCGACCGCGCCGCGGAGTCGGTCGCGGTGGGCCGCAGGTTCGGGCTGACGCTGCGGGTCGGGCCGCTGGACCGGCTGCCGGACCTGCTGGGGACCGACCTGGTCGTCTCGACGCTGCCGGGGATCGCCGCGGACCAGTACGCCGCCCAGATCGCGGCGTCCGGCGCGGCCCTGTTCGACGTGGTGTACGCGCCGTGGCCGACGGCGTCGGCGGCGGCGGTGCGGGCGGCGGGCGGCGTGGTGGTCGGCGGGTTCGACATGCTGCTCCACCAGGCCGCGCGGCAGGTCGAGCTGATGACGGGCCGCGGGGACGTGCCGGTGGCGGCGATGCGCGCCGCGGGCGAGGCCGAACTGGCGCGCCGCGCCGCCGAGGCCCGCGCCTGAGCGCCCTCCGCGTCACGCCGGGGTGTGGTCGCGGGGACGGGGCGCCGGCGGGATCGACGGCGTCCGGCGGCGTTTCATGGCCTCGTGCGTCAGCGTCAGCACGATGGGCAGGATGACGCTGAACCAGAAGTCCTTCCAGTCCCAGGCGCCGGCGGCGACACCGGCGAGGCTGCCCAGCGTGACCAGCGCGAGCACCAGGACCGTCCAGTGCCGCTTGAACAACCGCACCACGTCGAGGTGCGGCGGAGGAGCGGGCAGCAGGCCGGACAGGGGCCGGTCGCGCGCGTGTGCCCGCTGCACGACCGTGGCGTCCGGCATCCAGTGCACCACTTCCTTCGGGTGCAGCAGGGGATACCTGGACAGTTCGATCAGCGCTTCCAGCCGCCACCACAGCGTCCACAGGGACGCGCGGCCGCTGCCGGGGTAGCCGTTCCAGCGCGGGTTGGTGTCCTTCCCCTCGACGAGGGTCTGGAACGCGTGCGCGATGGTGGGGCCGCGCGGCCCCCGCGGATCCTTCAGCAGCGCCATGAGCGCGATCGGCAGGCCGTAATGCCACAGGGCCAGGCGCCAGACCGGCTTGGCGCCGTCGCCGTGCGGGGACACGTCGTAGGTCTCGATCCACTTGTGCTCGTCGTCGGGATCGAAGTGGTCGTGCAGCCAGTCGTAGGCGGCCAGCAGCCGGTCGTCGTGCTGGTGCTGGTCCGGGCGCGCCTCGGCCAGAGTCACCAGCACGAACGCGGTGTGCGTGACCGTGGGCGAGGCCATGGGCGTCGGCCCCCAGCCGGGGCGCTGCCCCGTCCGGTCGGCGGTCAGCCACTGCACGCCCCGCTCGATGGCCGGGTCGTACGGGTTGAGCTGGGTGAGGGCACGCAGCGCCAGGCAGGTCAGCCACACCCGGGACGGGCAGCCCAGCAGCGAGCCCCACCCGCCGTCGGGGTTCTGGTTGTTCAGCAGCCAGTCGTAGGCGCGCCGCGCGTCGGGCGCGTCGCCGCGCAGGTCGCAGCGGGAACGGATGAGGAACCTGGCGATCCACGCGGTGGCCTCGACGACGGGCATCCCCAGGCTCGTCTTCGTGGACCAGCCGCCGTCCCTGAGCCGGTCACCGGACGAGATCTGTCGCGCAGCGAGGCACGCCAGCCCCTCGTCGAAGTGTTCGAATTTGTGTCCGGTCTCGGTGAAGGCGAGCAATCCCACGGCGGTCGCCGTGCTGCCCGGCTCCGGGCGTGTCAGGTCGTGGTACCAGCCGCCGCCGTCGCCCTCGGCGACCGCGTAGGAGTCGCGCAAGAGGCCGATGGACTCGTCAAGACGAGCAGTGAGGACGGCCATGTCCAGCGCGGGAGGCCGGGGGGCCGAGATCGCCGTCCTGCGGGCGAGGTAGGAGTACTGCACGGTAACCGCCTTCTGCGAGTCCTCTCGTCCTCGGCACGCTCGTACCGTTCGGCCTGGCGACCAGGGCCGGGACGGAATGACTCAATGGTTATGTTCCCGTTCGGTCAGGTTCTCTACCTCGTTGGTCTGACGGCTGTCATCCGTGGCCGCGCAAAGGAATGCCTGTTCGCGGGCACGTTTCAGGGGGAACCCGGAGTTAGGAGTCCTTGTCAAGCCGATGCCCGGGGGTGGGAATGGAAGAAAGAGCGGCACGACCGTCGGAGGCGGCACCCGATTGCGTGCTGTGCCCGCCGCTGCGTTTTCGTTTCAACGAGATGGCGGATCTGCCGGGGGAACCGGCGGTGCTCGCGGCCGACGACGACTTCTTCCTCATGCCGGATCTGGCTCCGCTGGTCGAGGGGCACCTGCTGCTCGTGGCCTCCAGGCATATCCAGTGTGCGGGAGCGTTCGGAAAGCGTCTGTGGGCCGGGGCCTGGCAATGGCGTCACCGCGCCGGACGGGTTTACCAAGCCGCGTACGGCAGCTCCGACCTGCTGCTGCTCGAACACGGACCGGCCACTTCCCAGGGCGGGGGCGCTTGCGTCGACCACGTCCACTGGCACCTGCTGCCCGTCCCCGGCGGCACGTCCGGTGAACCGGGGGCGCCCGGTGTACGAAGCGTACGGGCACTGCTGGAGGAACAAGGGCTCCCCGGTGTGCCCGCGACGCGCGACGTCGTCCACCGCCGTTACCTCGCGGGGCGCTCCTACCTGATGGTGGAGGAACAAGGGCTGGCCACGGTCCACCCGGGGGACGGTGTGGCGAGCCAGCACCTGCGCCGGGCGGCGTTGCAGGTCCTGTGTGGCGACACGGAGGGGCAGCCGTGGCGGTGGCAGGAGCGGTTCGGCCTGGCAGGCAGCCGCGTGTTGTTCCAGCGCACCCTGGACGTACTGCGTCCCGCCATAGCGCTGGACGACGAGCTTCAGCGGGCGTCCCGCATCGCCAGCCACCAGTAAAGCTCCCCCGCCGCCAGCCGGTCGCCGTACCCGGTGCGCTGGACGCCCTGCGCGTAGCCGGTGGGGTACTCCAGCAGCAGCCCGTCCCTCTGGTAGGCGAGCGTGTGTTCGAGGGCACTGGCCCCGAAACGCAGCAACCACAGCGGGCGGCCGTCCACCGCCTCGTCCAGGACGGGCAGGAGCTCGCGCGTCTCGCCGGACGTGGTCGCGGCGGGCCGGCCGAGCAGCCGCGCGATCGTCGGGACCTCGGTGATGACGATGTCGGCCAGGTTCATCAGCGGGAGGACCTCCGCCGCGGGCAGGCGCGCGTCGATGTCGTGCGGCACCAGGTCGAACGCCACCGCCGTGCCCCGCCGCCTGGCGATGGCGGCCGCCTCGCCCAGCGCCGCCCGCGACACCGCCGACAGCAGCGGATAGCCGTCCAGGAAGAGCACGTCGGCGCGGCGGATCTCGGCGGCGGCGCCGCGCACGTCCGCCACCGACAGCCGCCGGTTGGCGGTGTCCTCGTCGGCGACCAGCAGCCGCACGCTCCGCCGACCGCGACCCTCGTCCCCGGCCGCCGCCCCGGGAGGCGGCCCGTCCCGCACCATCAGCGTCACCCCGTTCGGCGAGCCCGCCTCCACGCGCAGCAGGTCGCGCAGCCCCAGCCTGCGCAGCTCCCGCCGGATGACGCGGGTGTAGTCGTCGTCGCCGACCCGGGCCAGCACCGCCACGCGGCGGAAGTAGCCGGACGCCCGGCGGGCCAGGTTGACCGCCGTGCCCGCCACCACCGCCCGCGTCGGCGCGTAGACCAGCCGGTCGGCGTCGAGATCGGTGAACCGCAGGTCGGGAAGGGTCGTACGGGCCTCGATCCGGACGTCCCCCACCACCATCAGCCGGAACCGGCGCCGGGCGACGCCGTCCAGGCCGGGCCAGTCCACCGGAGGGCGCGCGGGGCTCTCAGTGATCTCCATCGGGGGTGGTGCCGCCTCAGCCGCGCGCGGGCAGGTCCGGGGCGTGCGCCTGTTCGGGGCGGACGGGGTCGAGGCGTGTCAGCACCGGGAGCATCCTCAGGAACGCCCGCATCACCGGCCGCAGCGAGGGGATCAGGTCATGGCCATCGATCTCCGGCAGCGGCACCCAGGCCGGCTCGGCCAGATGGTCCTCGTCGGTCTGGTTCGCCAGGCTGACCTCCACGGTCACCGGGCGGCACAGCCGGGCGGCCGCGACCACCCGTCTCACCTCCGCCCGGCCGTGCCAGGCGGGGCGCCCGGCGGGCATGAACCACTGCCACAGGTGGAACGGCGGGCCGGGGACGACCCTGAGGCCGACCTCCTCCCAGACCTCGCGCCTGATGTGGTCGTCGAGGTCGGCGTCGGCGACCACCTCCAGCCGCCCGCCCGGCACCTCCCAGCGGCCCGGGTGGTACGGGTCGGACGCGGCCTTGCGGACCATGAGCAGCCGGTCCCGGTGCACGATGAACGCCTTCTGCGCGAACTCCAGCCGTAGCCCGGAGTCCGCGGGCGTGGAGTGGGGCGGGGCCTCCGCCCTGGATAGGGGCATGGCGGGGAACCTTCGGTCGGGGCGGCCCCGGTGGGTCGGCGCCGGTCTCGGGACCACCGTAACCAGCGGCGGCCCACCAGGGAATGAACGGTGACACCGGGGTGTTGTGCTGGTTCGAGTACTCCAACCGGCTCTCTACGAAGAGCCCGGCACACGCCGGGTGTCCTGGAACGGCCGCGGACCGCGCCGAAGGCGCGCCCGTGGCGGGCTTTCGCGGCCACCGGCGGGTGATAAGCTGAACAATCGACCGGCCCTGCACGGGTGCCGGCGCACCGGTTTCCCGACCGGAGGCGCCGTCTCGCGCGGGGCGCTCAAGCGGAGGCCACCTCCCACCTGACCGGCGGATCCGAAGCCGGTGGGTCCCGGTTCGGCGTACGGGCGCAGCGTCGCCCGTGCCGCCGGCGCCCCGGCATCGGCTGATGCCGGGAGGCCGAAGGTGGCCCCGCATGCGAGTCGTGCGGGGCTTTTCGCATGGAGGGCCTGGGGTACGACCGGTCCACAAGACCTGACAAAAGACGTGAGAACGGCCCCAAGGAGGTCCCATCAGCGCCGAACCGCGTATCAACGACCGCATCCGCGTGCCCGAGGTCCGGCTCGTCGGTCCGAACGGCGAACAGGTGGGCATCGTGCCCATCGCCAAGGCCCTTGAAATCGCGCGTGAGTCGGACCTCGACCTGGTCGAGGTGGCGCCCACCGCGCGTCCGCCCGTCGCCAGGCTCATGGACTACGGCAAGTTCAAGTACGAGTCCGCGATGAAGGCGCGCGAGGCGCGGAAGAACCAGGCGCACACGGTCATCAAGGAGATCAAGCTTCGGCCGAAGATCGACCCGCACGACTACGAGACCAAGAAGGGTCACGTGGTGCGGTTCCTGAAGGCCGGGGACAAGGTCAAGGTGACGATCATGTTCCGCGGCCGTGAGCAGAGCCGCCCCGAGCTGGGGTACCGGCTGCTGCAGCGGCTGGCCGACGACGTCGAGGAGCTCGGTTTCGTCGAGTCCCGGCCCAAGCAGGACGGGCGGAATATGATCATGGTGATCGGACCGCACAAGAAGAAGGCGGAGGCCAAGGCCGAGCGCGCCGCGGCCCGCGCCAGGCAGGACTCCGGTCCCGCCTCCGTCTGAGGCCCGGGGCCCGTCAGGGCCCGGTGGGGCGGCCGCTCGCGACCGCCCCGATCTGATCCTGCGCTTGAGCGCGTGAACCACCCCGCGTGGTCGCGCAGGGTCGTGACGCACGTACATTGAGCCTGACCGGGCGCGTCCCGACGCGTCGGCCGGATCGCGTGGTCCGCGCGGATCCGGGGCGCCGGGCGCGCCCGATCAGGCACGCCTCCGTGCCCGCCGCGGAGGCCGACACAGAGGGAGACGACGGCGATCATGCCGAAGACCAAGACCCACAGCGGCGCCAAGAAGCGCTTCAGGCTGACCGGCACCGGCAAGGTGATCCGCCGCCGCGCCAACCGCAACCACCTGCTCGAGCACAAGCCGAGCAAGCGCACCCGCCGGCTCGACGCTCCCGCCGTGGTCACCCCGGCCGACGCCAAGAACATCAAGAAGCTGCTGCGCAAGTAGGCCGCCGGCCCACCCGAACCCGTACGACCGGCCGAGGCCCGGAGGGCCCGGCCCCCACGAAGGAGTCAACACGTGGCACGCGTGAAGCGGGCGGTCAACGCCGCCAAGAAGCGTCGGGTCGTCCTGGAGCGGTCGAGCGGCTACCGCGGCCAGCGGTCGCGCCTGTACCGCAAGGCCAAGGAGCAGCAGCTCCACTCGATGACCTACGCGTTCCGTGACCGCAAGGACCGCAAGGGCCAGTTCCGCCGGCTCTGGATCCAGCGCATCAACGCCGCGGCCCGCGCCAACGGGATGACCTACAACCGGTTCATCCAGGGCCTGAAGGCCGCCGAGGTGGAGGTCGACCGGCGGATGCTGGCCGAGCTCGCCGTCAACGACGCCCCGGCGTTCGCCGCGCTGGTGAAGGTGGCCAAGGCCGCGCTGCCCGCTCAGGGCAGCGAGGCCGCCTGACCGGCGCCGAGAGGCACGCCATGGCGGGCCGCGAGCTGACCTCCGTCCGTTCACCCCGGGTGAAGGCGGCTCGGCGGCTCGCCAAACGCGCGTTCCGCCGGCGCGAGCGCCGCTTCCTCGCCGAGGGACCGCAGGCGGTGCGCGAGGCCCTGGAGCTTCCCGGGGGGCTCGCCGAGCTGTTCACCACCGCCGAGGCCGAGACCCGGCACGCCGACCTGGTGCGGGCCGCCGAGGCCGCGGGCGCCCCCGTGCTGCGGGTCAGCGGCGAGATCATGGCCGAGCTCGCCCAGACCGTCACCCCCCAGGGGCTGCTGGCGGTCTGCGAGTTCGTGGACGTCCCCCTGGCGGCCGCGCTGGGGACGTCCCCCCGCCTGGTGACCGTGCTCGCCCATGTCCGCGACCCGGGGAACGCGGGCACCGTCCTGCGCACCGCGGACGCGGCCGGGTCCGAGGCGGTGGTGTTCACCGACGCCTCCGTCGACCCCTACAACGGCAAGTGCGTCCGCGCGTCGGCGGGCAGCCTGTTCCACCTGCCCGTCGTGGTCGGCCCGCGCTTCGAGGAGCTGATCGCCGACCTGCGGGCGGCCGGGCTGACGGTCCTGGCCGCCGACGGGGCGGGCAAGCTCACCCTCGACGACGCCATCGACGACGGGCTGCTGGCCCGTCCCACCGCGTGGGTCTTCGGCAACGAGGCGTGGGGCCTGCCCGAGGAGATCCTCAGGCACGTCGACGACGTGGTCCGCGTCCCCATCCACGGCCGTGCCGAGAGCCTCAACCTGGCCACCGCCGCGGCGGTGTGCCTGTACGCCTCCGCCCGCGCCCAGCGCGCCTGAACCCCCGCCCCAAGGCCGCATGCCCGGTTCACTTTTCGGCGGCCGGAAGCGGCCGATCGCACACCCCGCCATCCGTCTCTGACCTGCACCGGGAGAAGGGACGGCCGGCGCGCGGGGCGGACCGGGCACCCGAACCCGGCCGGTCGGCTCGTTCCTAAGGAGGAGCGTGATACCGGTCCGGCGGCGGATTCAGGGGGGTCCGCCCGGGGCCTACGGTGTTGATGAGGACGGCGATGAGGCCGTGCGACTTTGGGGGCGAACGTGATGATCGACGATGGCAGAACGGGACGGCGGCACGATCGCCGGGGGCCCGCTCTGCGCTGCCGGGCCGGCCGTGCCCGGCCCGCCCATGATCACATCCCGGCCGCCGACCGGCCCGGCGGCGCCGGACCGCTGCTGACCGCCGAGGTCGTGGAGACCCGCGGCCGCGCCGCGACGGTCGCCGTCGCCGGGGAGATCGACCTGCAGACCGCCGACCTGCTGCGCGACCGGCTGCTCGACCTGGCCGACGCCGGCTACCGCACGCTGGTGGTCGACTTCGGCGCGGTCGTGTTCTGCGACGCCGCCGGGCTCGGCGCGCTGGTCGCCGCCCACAACCGCGTCGCCTCGGCCGGCGGCGAGATCCGCCTGGCCGCCGTGCGCCCGGCCCAGCGCAAGCTGCTGCGCGTCACCGGCCTGCACCGCGTCTTCCCTCTGGACGACGGTCCCGGCGCCGCGCTGGGCGGCCCGTCCGTCCAGGCCGCCTTCCCCCGCGGCTGACGCGCCGGGGGCGGAGATCCGGCCCGGCCGGGTGAGCGGGGCCCGTGCGCAGGCAGGGCGGGTGACAGAGCGGGATTCTGCACGCGAGGGCCACAAAAGCCTTGCCACACGGAGTTTCGCGGGTCCCGTAAGGCGCCCGTCTCCGGATAGAGTCTCTTCTCGACAGGCCGCGTCCGATCCTGTTCCCGCATCCTGGAGGCCGTTGTGGGCGGAGAATCCCCCCGCGCGCCTCGCCGCGTGCCCCCGGCGGGGGCCGCGTCCCGTTCCGTACAAGAGGACATGAGCGACGATCTGCCCGACGGGCTGGTGGTGGCGGACGGTGACGCCCGCGTCATCGCCTTCAACGCCGCCGCCGCACGGATGACCAAGATCCCCGCGGAGTCGGCCATCGGCCGTGACTTCCGCGACGTGCTGCCCCTCCACGACGCCGAGGGCCGCGACTGGTGGAAGTGCCTGGCGCCCTACGAAGGGCTGTCCACCCGCACCCGGCATCCCGAGCGGTCGCTGTTCCTGCCCGGCGGCTGCGAGCTGCTGGTGACCGCGGCCTACCGCCGCGACGAGAACGGGAAGGTCAGCCGGTTCACCGTGTGCCTGCGCGACGCCGCGCACCGCGCCCGGCAGGAACGTGACAGGGCCGATCTGGTCTCCACCGTGGCCCACGAGCTGCGTTCCCCGCTGACCAGCGTGAAGGGGTTCACCGCGACGCTGCTGGCCAAGTGGCACCGCTTCAACGACGACCAGAAGCGGGTGATGCTGGAGACGGTCAACGCCGACGCCGACCGGGTCACCCGGCTGATCACCGAGCTGCTGGACGTGTCCAGGATCGAGTCGGGGCGGCTGGAGATGCGCCGCCAGGTGGTGGACCTGCCCGAGCAGGTCCGCAAGGTGATCGCCGGACGGGTCGCGGCGGGCGACCCCGAGGACCGGTTCCGGTTCGAGGAGCGCGGGGAGCTGCCCGAGATGTGGCTCGACCCCGACAAGATCGACCAGATCCTCGGCAACCTCCTGGAGAACGCGGTGCGGCACGGCGCCGGCACCGTCACCGTTATGGTGGAACCCGACGCGCACAAGGAGGGGGCCGCGGTGTCGGTACGCGACGAGGGCGAGGGCATACCGCCCGAAGCGGCCCAGCGCGTCTTCCGGCAGTTCTGGCGCGGGCCCGGCGGCAACCGCCGCGGCGGCACCGGCCTCGGCCTCTACATCGTGAAGGGCCTGGTGGAGGCGCACGGCGGTGCCATCTCCGTCCGGCGCGCCCCCGGCGGTGGCGCCGAGTTCCGATTTACCGTGCCCGCCGGAGCCCCGGACTACCCCTCCTAGGAGCTCCGCGCGGGCCGTACGCCCGGCACCACCTCCCGTCCACGCCTTCCGGGCGTGGCCCGGCGGGCCGGGCCGAGCCTCCCGGATCCTTCCCGCCCGCCCACTAGACTGCGGGCGTTCCACGCCGACCGGAGTTCTCACACCACCATGTCTGCACCCAACAAGTCCTACGACCCTGTCGAGGTGTCCGCGTTGCAACCCGAAGCGATCGACGCGGCACGCGACGAGGCCATCGCGGCCATCGCCGCGGCGGCCGATCTCGACGAGCTGAAGAAGGTCCGGCTGGCCCATGCCGGCGACCGGTCCCCGCTGGCCCTGGCCAACCGCGAGATCGGCGCGCTGCCGCCCGCGGCCCGCGCCGACGCCGGCCGGAGGATCGGCGCCGCCCGCGCCGCCGTCGGCCAGGCGCTGAAGGCGCGCCAGGCCGAGCTGGAGGAGGAACGCGACCAGCGCGTGCTCGCCGAGGAGACCGTCGACGTCACGCTGCCGTGGGACCGCGCGCCGCGCGGCGCCCGGCATCCGCTGACCACGCTCCAGGAACGGATGGCCGACGTCTTCGTCTCCATGGGGTTCGAGGTCGCCGAGGGTCCCGAGGTCGAGGCCGGCTGGTTCAACTTCGACGCCCTCAACTTCAAGCCGGACCATCCGGCGCGCACCATGCAGGACACCTTCTTCGTGGAGTCCGAGGACACCGACCTGGTGCTGCGCACCCACACCTCGCCGGTGCAGGTCCGCGCGATGCTGTCGCGTCCCCTCCCGGTGTACGTGGTCGTGCCGGGGCGCACGTACCGCACCGACGAGCTGGACGCCACGCACAGCCCGGTCTTCCACCAGCTGGAGGGCCTGGCGGTGGACGAGGGCCTCACCATGGCCGACCTGCGCGGCGCCATCGACGCCTTCGTCCACGGCATGTTCGGCGAGGGCCTGGGCACGCGGTTCCGGCCGTCGTACTTCCCGTTCACCGAGCCGTCGGCCGAGGTGGACATGCAGTGCTTCGTGTGCCGCGGGGGGTCGGTCGAGCCGGGCGCGGAGCCGTGCCGCACCTGTAGCTCCGAGGGCTGGATCGAGCTGGGCGGCTGCGGCATGGTCAACCCGCGCGTGCTGGTGGCCTGCGGCATCGACCCCGACCGCTACAGCGGCTGGGCGTTCGGGCTGGGCGTGGAGCGCTCGCTGATGTTCCGGCACGGCGTCGAGGACATGCACGACATGGTGGAGGGCGACGTGCGGTTCACCCTCCCGTTCGGGATGGAGATCTGATGCGGGTCCCGCTTTCGTGGCTCCGGGAGCACGTGGCGCTCCCGGCCGAGGTGACGGGCCGGGAACTGGCCGCGCGGCTGATCGCGGCCGGGCTTGAGGTGGAGACGGTCGAGCGGGCCGGCGCCGATGTGACCGGCCCGCTGGTGGTCGGCCGGGTGCTGGCCATCGAGGAGCTGACCGGGTTCAAGAAGCCGATCCGCTACGTCCAGGTGGACGTGGGGGACGCCAACGGCACCGGCGAGCCGCAGAACATCATCTGCGGCGCCACCAACTTCGCGGTGGGCGACCGGGTCGTGGTGATCCTGCCCGGCGGCGTGCTGCCCGGCGGGTTCCGGATCGACGCCCGCACGACCTACGGCAAGGTCTCCGAGGGCATGATCTGCTCGGTGCGCGAGCTGGGCATCGGCGACGACCACACCGGCATCCTCGTCCTGCCGCCCGGTGACGAGGAGCCCGGCGCGGACGCGATGGAGCTGCTGGGCCTGCGCGACGACATCCTCGACATCGCGGTCACCCCCGACCGCGGATACGCGCTGTCGATCCGCGGCATCGCCCGCGAGGCCGCCATCGCCTACGGCGTCCCGTTCACCGATCCCGCCGCGATCGAGCTTCCGCCCGAGGACCGGCAGGGCGGGGCGTACCCGGCGAGCATCGAGGACCCGACCGCGTGCGACCGGTTCGTGCTGCGCGAGGTGCGCGGCTTCGACCCGTCCGCCCAGTCCCCGATGTGGATGCGGGTGCGGCTGTACCGCGCGGGGATGCGCCCGGTGTCGCTGGCCGTCGACGTCACCAACTACGTGATGCTGGAGCTGGGCCAGCCGCTGCACGCCTTCGACCGCGCCAAGCTCACCGGCGAGATCGTGGTGCGGCGCGCGCGGCCGGGCGAGCGGCTGGAGACCCTCGACCACGTCAAGCGCGAGCTGCACCCCGAGGACGTCCTCATCACCGACCGGTCCGGCCCGATCTCCATGGCCGGGACGATGGGCGGCCTGGCCACCGAGATCGACGAGCGGTCCCGGGACATGGTCATCGAGGCCGCGCACTTCGACGACATCGCCACCGCCCGGATGGGACGGCGCCACAAGCTGCACAGCGAGGCGTCCTACCGGTTCGAGCGCGGCGTCGACCGCGAGCTGCCGCTGTACGCGTCGCTGCGCGCGGTGCGGCTGCTGGCCGAGCTGGGCGGCGCGGAGATCGTCCCGGGTGTCACGCACGCGCAGGCGCCGGTCGAGCGGGTCACGGTCACGATGGCGGCCGGGCACCCCGACCGCGTCGCGGGCGTCGGCTACGGCCGCGAGACGGTGGTGCGCCGCCTCCAGCAGATCGGCTGCTCCGTCGAGGGGGACGGCACGCTGACGGTGACGCCGCCGTCGTGGCGTCCCGACCTGCGCGACCCCAACGACCTGGCCGAGGAGGTCATCCGGCTGGAGGGCTACGAGGAGATCCCGGCACGGGCGCCGCGCCCGGTCGCCGGGCGCGGCCTCACCGCGCGCCAGCGGCTGCGCCGCCGGGTCGGCCGCGCGCTGGCCGGCGCCGGGTACGTGGAGGTGCTGAGCTTCCCGTTCACCGCCGAGAAGGACGCCGACGCCCTCCAGCTCCCGGTCGGCGACGCGCGCCGCCGCGCGCTGCGGCTGGCCAACCCGCTGTCGGAGGACGAGCCGCTGCTGCGCACCACGCTGCTGCCCGGCCTGCTGAAGGCGCTGGCCCGCAACGTGGGCCGGGGCTTCGGCGACGTGGGCCTGTACGAGATGGGCCTGGTGTTCCGGCCCCGTCCCGGCGCCCCGTCGCGCGCGCCGCGGCTCGCCGTCGACCGGGGCCCGACGCCCGAGGAGATCGCCACGGTCGAGGCCGCGCTGCCCGACCAGCCCGAGCGGGTCGCGGCCGTGCTGGCCGGGGAGCGGGAGCCGTCCGGCTGGTGGGGGAAGGGCCGCCCGGCGTCCTGGGCCGACGCCGTGCAGGCCGCCCGCACGGTGGCCGCCGAGGCCGGGGTGGAGCTGACGGTCAAGGCCGATCGGCACGCGCCCTGGCACCCGGGCCGCTGCGCCGCGCTCTACCGCGGGGAGACCCTGGTCGGTCACGCCGGTGAGCTGCACCCCCGTGTCATCCAGGCGTACGGGCTTCCCGCGCGCACCTGCGCCATGGAGCTCGAACTGGGCCTGCTCGGCGAGCCGGGCGTGGTGAGGGCGCCGCGCGTGTCGTCCTACCCGGTCGCCACGCAGGACGTGGCGCTGGTCGTGGACGACGCCGTGCCCGCCGCCGAGGTGGAGGCCGCGCTGCGCGCCGGCGCGGGCGAGCTGCTGGAGTCGATCCGGCTGTTCGACGTCTACACCGGCGAGCAGGTGGGGGAGGGCCGCAAGTCGCTGGCCTACAGCCTGCGCTTCCGCGCCCCCGACCGGACCCTGACCACCGAGGAGGCCAACGCGTCCCGCGACGCCGCGGTCGCCTCCGCGGCCGAGCGCACGGGGGCCGTGCTGCGCGGCTGACCGGGCCACCGGAATACCGGGAAGCGGCTCCGCGTTGTGACGTGGAGCCGCTTCCGCGTTCGTGCCGTCAAGGCCGGCTCGTGTAGGCTGGCTTGGTCTTGTCGTCGCCCGGTAGGGGAGTCCGTTGAAGAACTGAGGTCGCAGACACCGCGTGGTGGCCGTCGCCACACGCGTTCGTGACCTCGGTGTGGACCCTCGTCCCGGGCTTTTTTCGTGCCCGCGCGCTGCGCGTTCGCGGTGTCTCCCACGTGTCAGTGATCCATGTCGACGCGTTCCCGGAGGTCCGCGATGTCTTCCCCCTTTTCCATCGTCTGTTCCGCGGTGTCGTTCGCGTGGCCGGACGGCACGGTCGTCCTGGACGGCCTGGACGCCGCCTTCGGCCAGGGCCGCACCGGCCTGATCGGCCTCAACGGGTCCGGCAAGTCGACCCTGCTCCGGCTGGTCGCGGGCGAGCTGCGCCCGGCGTCCGGGACGGTCGGCGTCTCCGGCGAGGTGGGGTACCTGCCGCAGGACCTTCCGCTGGGCACCGCCCGCACGGTGTCGGACCTGCTCGGCGTCAGCGGCGTGCGGCGGGCGCTGCACGCGATCGAGCGGGGCGAGGCGACCGAGGAGAACTTCACCGCGGTCGGCGACGACTGGGACGTGGAGGAACGCGCCCGAGCCGAGCTGGACCGCCTCGGCCTCGCGCACGTCGGCCTGGACCGCACCGTCGCCACGCTGTCCGGCGGCGAGACGGTCATGGTGGGGCTGGCGGCCCGGTTCCTGGCGAGGCCCGATGTGCTGCTGCTGGACGAGCCCACCAACAACCTCGACCTGGACGCGCGGCACCGGCTGTACGAGGCGGTGGAGTCCTGGCCGGGCGTGCTGGTGGTGGTCAGCCACGACCGGGAGCTGCTGGAGCGGGTGGACGAGATCGCCGACCTGCGGGACGGTTCCGTCCGCGTCTTCGGCGGCCCCCTGTCCGCGTACGAGGAGCTGCTGGAGGTGGAGCGGGAGGCCGCCGAGCGCGCCGTCCGCGCGGCCGAGGGCGAGGTGCGCAGGCAGCGCAGGGATCTGGACGAGGCGCAGGTCAAGCTGGCCCGCCGCGCCCGGTACGGCACAAAGATGTACGAGAGCAAGCGCGAGCCGAAGATCGTCATGGGGGCGCGGAAGAGGGCGGCGCAGGTGTCGGCCGGCAAGCACCGCATCCTGCACGAGGAACGGCTGGCGGAGGCCAGGGAGCGGCTGGCGGAGGCGGAGGACGCCGTGCGCGAGGACGCCGGGATCCGCATCGACCTGCCCGCGACCCGTGTCCCGGCGGGCCGGACCGTCCTGACCCTCACCGGGCTGGACGCGCCCGAGCCGCCCGCCCTGGCCGAGCTGGTCGTCCGCGGGCCCGAGCGGATCGCCCTGACCGGGCCCAACGGCGCGGGCAAGACGACCCTGCTGCGCGCGATTCTCGGGCAGGACGAGGGACGCACCGGGCTGACGGCGAGAACCACGGTCGAGGGCGTCCGCTACCTGCCGCAGCGGCTCGACGTCCTGGACGGCACGCTGAGCGTGGCCGGCAACGTGCGGGCCGCCGCGCCGTCCGCCCCGGTCAACCGGATCCGGGCGGGGCTGGCGCGGTTCGGGTTCCGCGGCGACCGGGCGGAGCGTGCCGCCGGGACGCTGTCGGGCGGGGAGCGGTTCCGGGCGGTGCTGGCCTCGCTGCTGCTGGCCGAGCCCGCGCCGCACCTGCTGCTCCTGGACGAGCCGACCAACAATCTCGACCTGAACAGCGTCCGCCGCCTCGCCGAGGCCCTGGACGCCTATCAGGGGGCGTTGATCGTGGTCAGCCACGACGTCCCGTTCCTGCGCGAGATCGGGATCACCCGCTGGCTGCGCATGGACCGGGACGCCGGGCTGTCCGAGATCGAGCCCATGGAGGGCTGAGGTAAGGCCGGCGCAGGTCAGGTGAGCACGCGCTTGGTGAAGGTGCGGGTGGCGATCCACATCAGCACGGCGGTGCCGCCCAGGACCGCGAGCATGAACGCCCAGGTGGCCATGTGCCCCACATCGGGGGTGAGCGCCGCCCGCAACCCTTCGCTCACGTACACCAGCGGGTTGATCAGGCTGGCGATCTGCAGCCACCGCACGTCGTGCAGCGCCGCCCAGGGGTAGTAGACGCAGCCCAGCATGGTGACCGGCAGCAGGATCACGGCGAACAGGATCTGCGCCTTCTGCGGGTCGATCACCGTGCCCATGAGCATCCCGCCGGAGGCGGCCAGCAGCGAGCCCGCCACCAGCATCACGATCAGCACCGCCCAGTTCCCCACGTGGACCTCGGGGGCCTGGCCCTCGGCGTGGATGAGCAGCACGGCGGGGAACACCAGCAGCCCGCCCAGCAGGCCCTGCAGGGCGGCCGCGGTGATCTTCTGGATCGCCAGCAGCGGGATCGGCAGCGGTGCCAGCGCCCGGTCGGTGATGGAGCGCTGCCAGGTCAGCTCCATCATCAGCGGCATGATCGCGGCCATCATCGCCTGCATGACCATCGAGGAGGCCACCAGGCCGGGGACCAGGATGGTGGCGAAGCTCGCGTCGCCCGCGGCGCCGCCCATCGCCCCGGCCGCGCCGATCTTGGGCAGCACGTAGGAGAACACGAAGACGAACATGATCGGCTGCATCAGCACCCGCAGGAAGGTGCCGGCGAAGTTCTTGCGCAGCACCCGCGCGTCGCGCGCCATCATCGCCAGGAACGTGCGCGTCAGGCCGGTGCGCATCGCCGGTGGCGCGAGCAGCGCCTGGTCGGTGGTCACTCTCGGTACTCCCGTCCGGTGAGGGTGAGGAAGGCGCTCTCCAGGCTGGGCCGCAGCTGCGCGGCGTCGGTGACGCCGACGCCCGCGGCGGTCCCGGCGGCGACCAGCTCGCCGAGCACGCCCTCGGATTCGCGGGCGAACACCCGCACCTGCGACCCGGTGATCTCCACCTTGCCGATGGCCTCGCGGTCGCGCAGGGCGGTCACGCCCTCGGGCGCCGGGCCGTCATAGGTCACGGTGATCACGGTGTCGGCGCCCGCGGACGCCTTGAGACCCTCCACCGTGTCCTTGGCCAGCACCTTGCCGTGGTCGATGACCGCGACCCGGTCGCACAGGGCCTCGGCCTCCTCCATGTAGTGCGTGGTGAGGACGGTGGTCTGCCCGTCGGCCTGGAGCTTGCGCAGCACCTCCCAGAGGTTGACCCGGGTCTGGGGGTCCAGGCCCGCGGTCGGCTCGTCCAGGAACAGCACCTGGGGACGGTGCACCAGGGCCCGGCAGATCATCAGCCGCTTGGCCTGGCCCCCCGACAGCTCCATCGGCTTGCCCCTGCGCCGGTCGGTCAGGTTGAACATCTCCAGCAGCTCGTCGGCGCGGCGGCGGGCGTCCTTGCGGCCCATCCCGAAGAAGCGGCCGCGGAACTCCAGGTTCTCGAACGCGTCGAGGTCGGTGTCGAGGGTGTTGTTCTGCGACACCATGCCGATCCGCCGCTTGACGTCGACGGGGCGCTTGGTGACGTCCAGGCCGCACACCTCGGCGCGCCCGGCGGTGGGCACCACCAGGGTCGTGAGCATGCCGATCGTGGTGGACTTGCCGGCGCCGTTGGGGCCGAGCAGGCCGAAGAACTCGCCCTGCGCCACGTCCAGGTCGACGCCTTGGACGGCCTTCACCTCGCCGCGCGCGCTGGAGAAGGTCTTGTGCAGACCCACCGCGCGCACGGCCATGGGCGGGCCGCCGTCCGGCCCGGTGTCCACCGAGACCTCAGGGGGTGCGGACACGTTGTCTCCTCTCACGATGTCGTCATCGGGTCGCCCCGCCCTTCGGGGGTGTCGCGGGGACCCGGGGACGTGGGAGCGGACGTGGAGTCTCCGGGGCGCGTGGTCGCTTCGCCGGGGGGCCTGCCGCTCTGGGCCGAGCCGAAGCGCTCGATCAGCCGGATCAGGAAGCGGCGGACGGCGGGCTCGTCCTCCTCGTCGACGACCTCGTACATGTCCCAGAGGTCGTCGGCCATCGTCTCCCCGGTGACCTTCACCAGGGCGAGCCCGGACTCGGTGATCCGCACCACCACCGCCCGCCGGTCGCGCCGGTCGCGCTGCCGTTCCACATGGCCGTTGCGTTCCAGGGTGTCCACCACCGAGGTGACCGTGGCGGGGGAGATCATCAGCCGTTTGGCGAGGTCACCGGCGCGCAGGCAGTCGTCGCCGGCCAGCGCGCGCAGCAGGAAGAACCCCGCGGGGCTGATCCCGTGCCGCTCGATCCGCCGCCACATGACCGGCCCGGAGAGCCGGGCCGCGGCGAGGAACAGGCGGCCGATGGGCCAGTCCTCCATCGGGCCGAGGGCCGTCAGGTCCCCGAAGCCGAACTCCCGGTCGTCCATGGCCGACATCCTGAGCCCTCGAATATTTCGCTGTCAAATGATTAGTCGGCGAAGCGCTTCGGGACGGCACCCGCGTTGAATACTCTTTCAAGGTCATGCATAATCTTGCTTACTGACCTGGGGAGGGCGGGACACATGGGCATCAAGGTGGCGGTCGCCGGCGCCAGCGGATACGCCGGGGGCGAGGTGCTGCGCCTCCTCGCCGGCCACCCCGAGTTCGAGATCGGCACCCTCACGGCGGGCTCCAACGCCGGCGCCGAACTCGGAACGCTCCAGCCGCAGCTTCGCCCCCTGACGGGGCGTGTCCTTGAGGAGACCACCCCGGAGACCCTGGCCGGGCACGACGCGGTCTTCCTCGCGCTGCCGCACGGGCAGTCCGGGCCGCTGGCCGAGCGGCTGGGCGAGGACGTCCTGGTCGTCGACTGCGGCGCCGACTTCCGGCTCGCCGACCCCGCCGACTGGACCGCCTTCTACGGCACCCCGCACGCCGGCACCTGGCCGTACGGGCTGCCCGAGCTCCCCGGCCAGCGGGAGGCCCTGATGGGCACCAAGCGCGTCGCGGTGCCCGGCTGCTACCCGACGGCCGTGACGCTGGCGATGTTCCCCGCGTTCGCCGCCGGGCTGGTCGAGCCCGACGTGGTCGTCGTCGCCGCGTCCGGCACGTCCGGAGCGGGCCGCGCCCTCAAGCCGCACCTGCTGGGCAGCGAGGTCATGGGCTCGATGTCCGCGTACGGGGTCGGCGGCGTCCACCGGCACACCCCGGAGATGGTCCAGAACCTCAGCCGGGTCGCCGGCAAGCAGGTCACCGTCTCGTTCACCCCCACACTGGCGCCCATGAGCCGGGGCATCCTGGCCACCTGCACGGCCAAGGTCCTGCCCGGCGTCACCCTGCAGACCCTCCGGGACGCCTACGGGCTGGCCTACGACGGCGAGCCGTTCGTCTCGCTGCTGCCCGAGGGCCGGTGGCCCGCCACGTCCATGACGCTCGGCGCGAACACCGCGCTGGTCCAGGTCGCCCACGACGCGCGGGCCGGGCGCGCCGTCGTGGTCGTCGCCATCGACAACCTCACCAAGGGCACCGCGGGCGGCGCCGTCCAGAGCGCCAACCTCGCCCTCGGCCTCCCCGAGCAACTCGGTCTCACCACGATCGGAGTGTCCCCATGAGCGTCACGGCCCCACAGGGCTTCCGCGCCGCCGGCGTCGTCGCAGGACTGAAGGGCGGCGGTGCCCGCGACCTGGCACTGGTCGTCAACGACGGGCCGTCCCGCGCCGCCGCCGGCGTCTTCACCCGCAACCGCGTGAAGGCCGCGCCGGTGCTGTGGTCCGAGCAGGTGCTCAAGGGCGGCAGGCTGCGCGCCGTGGTGCTCAACTCCGGCGGCGCCAACGCCTGCACCGGCTCGGAGGGCTTCCAGGACACCCACGCCACCGCCGAGAAGGCCGCCGCCGTGCTGGACGACTCGGCCGGGGAGATCGCGGTCTGCTCCACCGGGCTGATCGGCGAGCGGCTGCCCCTGGACGCGCTGCTGGCCGGGGTCGAGACCGCGGGCGCCGAGCTGTCGCGCGGCGACGGCGGGCTGGCCGCCGCCGACGCGATCCGCACCACCGACACCGTCGCCAAGATCGCCTTCCGGCAGGGCGAGGGCGGCTACCGGATCGGCGCGATGGCCAAGGGCGCGGGCATGCTGGCCCCGTCCCTGGCCACCATGCTCTGCGTGATCACCACCGACGCGGACCTGGACGCCGCCGCGCTCGACCGCGCCCTGCGCGCCGCCACCCGCGTCACCTTCGACCGGCTGGACTCCGACGGCTGCCTGTCCACCAACGACACCGTCCTGCTGATGGCCTCCGGCGCGTCCGGCGTCACCCCGGACGAGGCCGCGTTCACCGCGCTGCTCACCGAGGTCGCCGCCGACCTCACCCGCCAGCTCCTGGTGGACGCCGAGGGCGCGGCCAAGGCCATCACCATCGAGGTCGTCGGCGCCGACAGCGAGGACGACGCGGTCGAGGCGGGCCGCGCCATCGCCCGCAACAACCTGCTCAAGTGCGCCATCCACGGCGAGGACCCCAACTGGGGCCGGGTGCTGGCCGCGGTCGGCACCACCGGCGCGGTCTTCGAGCCCGACCAGCTCAACGTCGCCATCAACGGCGTCTGGGTCTGCCGCGACGGCTCGATCGGCGACGACCGCGACAAGGTCGACCTCCGTCCCCGCGACGTCACCATCACCGTCGACCTGTCCGCCGGCCCGCACAGCGCCACGGTCTGGACGACCGACCTGACGGCCGACTACGTCCACGAGAACTCGGCGTACTCGACATGACGGGCGCCATGACCGGCTCTGAGCGGAGGAAGCGCGCCCTGGAGAAGGCCGCCACGCTGATCGAGGCGCTGCCGTGGCTGGAGCGGTTCCACGGCAGGACCGTCGTGATCAAGTACGGCGGGCACGCGATGACGGACGAGGCGCTGCGCTCCTCGTTCGCCGAGGACATCGTGTTCCTGCGGTACGCGGGACTGCGGCCGGTGATCGTGCACGGCGGCGGCCCGCAGATCAACGCGGCGCTGGACCGCGCCGGGATCGAGTCCAGCTTCACCGCCGGGCTGCGGGTGACCACGCCCGAGGCGATGGAGGTCGTCCGGATGGTGCTGGTCGGCCAGGTCGGACGGGACGTGGTCGGCCTGGTCAACCGGCACGGCCCGTTCGCGGTCGGGATGTCGGGCGAGGACGCCAACCTGTTCACCGCCGAGCGCAAGCGGGCGATGGTGGACGGCGAGCCGGTCGACATCGGCCAGGTCGGCGAGATCGTCGAGGTGCAGGTCGGCGCGGTGAAGGCGCTGCTGGACGACGGCCGGATCCCGGTGGTCTCCAGCGTGGCGCGCGGCGACGACGGCGAGGTCTACAACGTCAACGCCGACACCGCCGCCGCGGCCCTGGCGGTCGCGCTGGACGCGGAGAAGCTGGTCGTCCTCACCGACGTGGAGGGCCTGTACGCGGACTGGCCCCACTCCGACGACGTGATCGACAGCCTGACCACCGACGAGCTGGCCGAGCTGCTGCCGGGCCTGTCCTCGGGCATGGTCCCGAAGATGGAGGCGTGCCTGCGCGCGGTGCGCGGCGGCGTGCCGCAGGCGCACGTGCTGGACGGCCGCGTGCCGCACGCGCTGCTGCTGGAGATCTTCACCGATGAGGGCGTCGGGACGATGGTGCTGCCCGCCGCCCTCGGTGGCGCCACCCCCGCCGACGCCGAGGAGACCACCCCATGACCAGTGGTAACGACGACCTGAGAAAGCGGTTCGAGGCCGCGTTCATGCCCAACTACGGCGTGCCGCCGCTGCCGCTGGTGCGCGGCGAGGGCTGCCGCGTCTGGGACGCCGACGGCAACGCCTACCTCGACCTGATCGCCGGCATCGCGGTCAGCAGCCTGGGGCACGGCCACCCGGCGCTGGTCCGGGCGGTGTCGTCGCAGGTCGCGGGCATCGCGCACACCTCGAACCTGTTCCTGAACGAGCCCGAGGTGCTGCTGGCGGAGCGCCTGCTGGACCTGCTGGACGCCGAGGCCAGGGTGTTCCTGGCCAACAGCGGCACCGAGGCCAACGAGGCCGCGCTCAAGCTCGCGATCAAGTACGGCAAGGCCACCGGCCGCTCGTACCTCGTCGCGGCCGAGAACGGCTTCCACGGCCGGAGCCTGGGCGCGCTGTCGCTGACCGGCAAGGCGTCCATCCGCGAGCCGTTCGGCCCCTTCGCTCGGGACGTGCGGTTCGTCCCGTACGGGGACGCGGACGCGCTCAAGGCCGCGGTGACCGAGGACTGCGCGGCGGTGTTCCTGGAGCCCACGCAGGGCGAGGCCGGGGTCGTCCCGCTGCCCGAGGGGTACTTCGCGGCGGCCCGGCAGGTGTGCGACGCCACCGGCGCGCTGCTGGTGGCCGATGAGATCCAGTCGGCGATCGGGCGGACCGGAGCCTGGTTCGCCTTCCAGCACGAGCTGGGCACCGCCACCCCCGACATCCTGACGCTGGCCAAGGGGCTGGGCGGCGGGCTGCCGATCGGCGCGTGCGTCGCGTTCGGCCCGCACGGCACGATCTTCGCCAAGGGCGATCACGGCAGCACCTTCGGCGGCAACCCGGTCGCCGCCGCGGCGGCCCTGGCCGTGCTGGACACCATCGCCGGGGAGGGCCTGCTCGACCACGCCGCCGAGGTGGGGGAACGGCTGGCCGCGGGGATCACCGCCATCGACCACCCGCTGCTGGACGGCGTCCGGGGACGCGGCCTGTGGCGGGCGCTGGTGCTGACGGGCGACCGGGCGGCGACGGTCGAGGCCGCCGCCCGCGACGCCGGGTTCCTGGTGAACGCCGTCCAGCCGGACGCGGTACGGCTCGCGCCTCCCCTCGTCCTCACCCACGAGCAGGCGCGGGCGTTCGTGGACGCCCTCCCCGCCATCCTGGACACGGCGGCCGAGGACGCCGGCCGGAAGGAGACTTCATGACCAGGCACTTCCTCCGGGACGACGATCTGGCGCCCGCCGAGCAGGCCGAGGTGCTGGACCTGGCCGCCGCCCTCAAACGGGACCGGTTCGCCAAGCGTCCCCTCGACGGCCCCAAGACCGTGGCGGTGCTGTTCGACAAGCCGTCCACCCGCACCCGGGTGTCCTTCGCCGTCGCCATCGCCGAGCTGGGCGGGCACGCCCTCGTCCTGGACGCCGGCACCAGCCAGCTCGGGCGCGGCGAGACCATCGCCGACACCGCCCGCGTGCTGGAACGGCAGGCCGCCGCGATCGTGTGGCGCACGGCCGGGCAGTCGCGGATCGAGGAGATGGCCGACGGCACCACCGTCCCGGTGATCAACGCGCTCACCGACGAGTTCCACCCCTGCCAGGTGCTGGCCGACCTGCAGACGGTACGGGAGGCCAAGGGCGACCTCGCCGGCGTCACCTTCGCCTACTTCGGCGACGGCGCCAACAACATGGCCCACTCCTACCTGCTGGGCTGCGCCACCGCCGGGATGCACGTCCGGATCGGCGCCCCCGAGGAGCTGCCGCCCGACCCCGCCGTCGTCGCCCGCGCCGAGGAGATCGCCGCGTCCACCGGCGGCTCGGTCACCGTCACCTCCGATCCCAAGCGGGCCGCGGCCGGCGCCGACGTCCTGGCCACCGACACGTGGGTGTCGATGGGCCAGGAGGGCAAGGACACCGCCCTGTACGAGCCGTACCGCGTCGACGAGGCGCTGCTGGCCCAGGCCGACTCCGAGGCGGTCGTCCTGCACTGCCTGCCCGCCTACCGCGGCAAGGAGATCTCCGCCGCCGTGCTGGACGGCCCGCGCAGCCTGGTCTGGGACGAGGCCGAGAACCGCCTGCACGCCCAGAAGGCCCTCCTCACATGGCTGCTGTCATGACCGGGCACGGCGAAGGACCCCACCGTGGCGGAGGGGTCGTCCCATGAGCATCCCGATGACCAAGGCGGCGCGGCTGGCCAAGGTCGTGGACATCCTGACGCGTCACCCCGTCCACTCCCAGGCCGAGCTGGCCAAGCTGCTGGCCGACGAGGGCGTCGAGGTGACCCAGGCCACGCTCTCGCGTGACCTGGTGGAGATCGGGGCGGTCCGGCTCCGCGCCGACGACGGCAGCCTGATCTACGCCGTCCCGGGGGAGGGCGGCGAGCGGATCCGGCGGGCCCGCACCGGCGGGGACACCGAGTCGTTCACCGGGCGGCTCGGCCGGCTGGCCGCCGAGCTGCTGGTCTCGGCGGAGGCGTCGGCGAACCTGGTCATGGTCCGCACCCCGCCGGGCGCCGCGCAGTACCTGGCCTCGGCCATCGACCACGCCGAGTGGCCCTCGGTGCTGGGCACGGTCGCGGGCGACGACTCGATCCTGGTGATCGCCCGCAGCCCGGACGGCGGGGAGGAGCTGGCGCAGGCCCTGCTCAGGCTGGCCGCCGGCCGCGAACGACGAAGCCAGGGGCCTGGCGGCGGTACCGCACAGGCCCCGTGACCAGCCGTCCATCCGACATCCCGCATTCTTTCCAGAGGAGACCGAACAGCATGAGCGAGCGTGTCGTACTCGCCTATTCGGGGGGCCTGGACACCTCCGTCGCCATCCCGTTCCTGGCCGAGCAGACCGGTGGCGAGGTCATCGCCGTGGCCGTCGACGTCGGCCAGGGCGGCGAGGACCTGGACACCATCCGCAAGCGGGCCCTGGCCTGCGGCGCCGTCGAGGCCGTCGTGGTGGACGCCAAGGAGGAGTTCGCCGCCGACTTCTGCGTCCCGGCACTGCGCGCCAACGCCCTCTACATGGACCGCTACCCGCTGGTGTCCGCGCTGTCCCGGCCGCTGATCGTCAAGCATCTGGTGGCCGCCGCCAAGGAGTTCGGCGGCACCGCGGTCTCCCACGGCTGCACCGGCAAGGGCAACGACCAGGTCCGGTTCGAGGCCGGCCTGTCCGCCCTGCACCCCGAGCTCAAGGTGATCGCCCCCGCGCGGGACTTCGCCTGGACGCGGGACAAGGCCATCGCCTTCGCCGAGGAGAAGGGCCTGCCGATCGACGTGTCGGCCAAGTCGCCGTACTCCATCGACCAGAACCTGTGGGGCCGCGCCATCGAGACCGGCTTCCTGGAGGACGTCTGGAACGGCCCCATCGAGGACGTCTACGACTACACCTCCGACCCGGCCGCGCCCCGCGAGCCCGACGAGGTGATCATCACCTTCGAGGCCGGGGTCCCGGTCGCGCTGGACGGCCGCCGCCTCACCCCGTACCAGATCGTCGCCGAGCTCAACCGGCGCGCCGGGGCGCAGGGCGTCGGCCGCATCGACATGGTCGAGGACCGGCTGGTCGGCATCAAGAGCCGCGAGGTGTACGAGGCGCCCGCCGCGATCGCGCTGATCACCGCGCACATGGAGCTGGAGAACGTCACCGTCGAGCGCGACCTGGCCCGCTTCAAGCGGTCGGTGGACCAGCGCTGGGGCGAGCTGGTGTACGACGGCCTGTGGTTCTCGCCGCTCAAGGAGTCCCTGGACGCCTTCATCGCCGACGCCCAGAAGCACGTCTCGGGCGACATCCGGATGACCCTGCACGGCGGCCGCGCCGTGGTGACGGGACGGCGCTCCGGCTCGTCCCTCTACAGCTACGACCTGGCCACCTACGACACCGGCGACACCTTCGACCAGAGCCTGGCCAAGGGCTTCGTCGAGCTGTGGAGCCTGCCCAGCAAGATCGCCGCCATGCGGGACCGCGAGCAGGCGCTCTGACCGCGGCCGCGTGCGCCCGGGCGGCCCGGACGCGGGGTCCCCGCCGTCCGTTGCCGGTGCGCACGCCGGTGGCAGTACCGTAAGGGGCACATCGCGCGCGGCCTTCCGGCCGGCCCATGCCGGAAGGCCCGCGGTGGCATGCCCGGACGACCCCCGACGGTGGGAAAGAAGAGGAATCCACGTGACCAAGGCACCGACGCGACTGTGGGGCGGCCGGTTCGAGGGCGGCCCGTCGGACGCGCTCGCGCGGCTCTCGGTGAGCGTCCAGTTCGACTGGCGGCTCGCCCCCTACGACCTGATGGGCTCGCGCGCCCACGCCCGCGTGCTCCACCGGGCGGGGCTGCTCACCGCCGACGAGCTGGAGCGCATGCTCGGTGCCCTGGACGACCTGGAGGAGGCGTGCCGGTCCGGCGCGTTCCGTCCCACCGCCGCCGACGAGGACGTGCACACCGCCCTGGAACGCGGCCTGCTGGAACGGCTCGGCGCCCTGGGCGGCAAGCTGCGCGCCGGCCGCAGCCGCAACGACCAGGTCGCCACCGACCTGCGGCTCTACCTGCGCGACCACGTCCGGCAGATCGTGTCGCGGCTGGTCGAGCTGGAGACCGCGCTGATCACCCAGGCCGAGCACAACCTCGGCGTCGCCGCCCCCGGCATGACCCATCTGCAGCACGCCCAGCCCGTGCTCTTCTCCCACCAGCTCCTCGCCCACGTCCAGCCGCTCACCCGCGACATCGACCGGCTGCGCGACTGGGACCGGCGCGCCGCGGTGTCCCCGCTGGGCTCGGGCGCGCTGGCCGGCTCGTCCCTGCCGCTCGACCCGCAGGCCACCGCCGCCGAGCTGGGCTTCGACTCGGCCGCGCCGAACTCCATGGACGCCGTCGCCGACCGCGACTTCGTCGCCGAGTTCCTCTTCGCCGCCGCGCTGACCGGCGTCCACCTGTCCCGGCTCGGCGAGGAGATCTGCCTCTGGGCGTCCCAGGAGTTCCGGTGGATCGAGATGGACGACACCTACGCCACCGGGTCGTCGATCATGCCGCAGAAGAAGAACCCGGACGTCGCCGAGCTGGCCCGCGGCAAGGCCGGGCGGCTCATCGGCCACCTGGTCGGGCTGCTGACCACGCTGAAGGGACTGCCGCTCACCTACAACCGCGACCTCCAGGAGGACAAGGAGGGCGCGTTCGACGCCGTCGAGACGCTGCTGCTCGTCCTGCCCGCCATGTCCGGGCTGGTCGCCACCATGCGGGTGAACACCGAGCGCCTTGAGGCGTCCGCGCCCGACGGCTTCGCGCTCGCCACCGACCTCGCCGAGCTGCTGGTCCGGCGCGGCGTGGCGTTCCGGGACGCGCACGAGGTCGTCGGTCACCTCGTCGTCTGGTGCCAGGTCAACGACAAGGACTTCGACGACCTCACCGACGACGAACTGCTCAACGTGTCGCCGCACCTGACCCCGGACGTGCGCGAGGTCCTCAACGTGCAGGGCGCGCTGGCGTCCCGCAAGGCGCACGGAGGCACCGCTCCCGACCGCGTCCGCGAGCAGATCGCCGAGCTGCGCGGCCTCGTGGACGGGCACGCCGCCTGGGCCGCGGGCTCCGAGAACAACGGCACCGGCCTCTGAGCGGGGGATGAGGGGATGACGGCGGATCCACCCGAACCGCTGCCGCGGGACTTCTTCGACCGTCCCGTCGAGGAGGTGGCCCCGGACCTGCTCGGACGGGTGTTCGTCCACGAGGGCGTCGCGGTGCGCCTCACCGAGGTCGAGGCGTACGCGGGTCCCCTCGACCCGGCCTCGCACGCCTACCGGGGACTCACCCCTCGCACCGCCGTGATGTTCGGACCCCCTGGGCACGCCTACGTGTACTTCACCTACGGCATGCACTACTGCGTCAACCTCGTCTGCGGGCCGGACGGCACGGCCTCCGCCGTCCTGCTGCGCGCGGGCGAGATCGTCGCGGGGAAGGAGACCGCCCGTGCACGGCGGCCCCGCTCCACCGACCGCGACCTGGCGCGCGGCCCCGCACGGCTGTGCATGGCGCTGGGCATCGCCCGGGAGCAGAACGGCCTGGACGTGTGCTCGCCCACCGGTCCCCTGCGCATCACACCGGGAGAGCCCGCCGACCCGTCCCTCATCCGGACCGGGCCCCGGACGGGCGTGAACGGGGGCAAGGACACCCCCTGGCGGTTCTGGATCGACGGAGACCCGACCGTCTCCCCGTACCGTCCCCACGTCCCCCGCAAGCGCAGACCCGCGGCGTCCGGCGGCTCACGCGGGGACGGAGACCGATCATGACCAGGCGCCGCGTTCTGGCGATCGCGGTGACCCTCCGGGTGCTCGTCGTGGCCGTGGCCGCGCTGCTGGACCGGGCGCTGTCCCGGTTCGAGCAACTCGACCGGCATCGGCAGCCCGCCACGATCACCTACGCCGACGGCGGCACCCACGACACCGGGATCGTCCGGGAACGCAGCCTGCTCCTCGGCAGCGTGAAGCGGTACAGCCTGTACACCGGCAGGTCTCCCGACTTCACCTACGGGCATGTCGTGCGCCTGTCCTGGAGCGGCGGCGACCGGCCCGTCCTGCGGGAGGCCATCCGGGAACGGGACGGCGTCCGCGCCCGGTTCACCTCCGGACACGAGATCTTCGTGCCGTCCCGGTACTTCATGTTCGGCCGGTGACTACCGTTACCGTGAACGGCGAGCCATCGGGCACCCTGGTTGTGAAGGCATCACCAGTGGCACCTGAGCCGAAGGAGAGACGAGGGAGAACGTGACCGACATCCTTGAGGATCTCGCGTGGCGCGACCTGATCGCGCAGTCCACCGACCTGGACGAACTGCGGGCACGGCTCGCCGCGGGACCGGTCACGCTCTATTGCGGCTTCGACCCCACGGCGCCCTCGCTGCACCTCGGCAACCTCATCCAGATCCTCGTCCTGCGCCGCTTCCAGCAGGCCGGGCACCGCCCGATCGGGCTGGTCGGCGGCGCCACCGGGCTGATCGGCGACCCCAGCGGCAAGAGCGCCGAGCGGACGCTGAACTCCGAGGAGACCGTCGCCGGCTGGGTCGAGCGGATCCGCGTCCAGGTGTCCCGCTACCTGGACTTCGGTGACGCCCCCAACGCGGCCACCATGGTCAGCAACCTCGAATGGACCGGCTCCCTGTCGGCCATCGCGTTCCTGCGCGACATCGGCAAGCACTTCCCGGTGAACCGCATGCTGGCCCGGGAGACCGTCCGGAGCCGCCTTGAGACCGGGATGAGCTACACCGAGTTCAGCTACGTCCTCCTCCAGGCCATGGACTTCCTCGAGCTGTACCGGCGGTACGGCTGCGTCCTGCAGACCGGCGGCAGCGACCAGTGGGGCAACCTGACCGCGGGGGTGGACCTGATCAGGCGCGTCGAGGGCGGGTCCGCGCACGCCCTCACCACCCCGCTGCTCACCAAGGCCGACGGCACCAAGTTCGGCAAGACCGCCGGCGGCGAGACGTACTGGCTCGACCCCGAGCTGACCACGCCGTACGCCTTTTACCAGTTCTGGCTCAACGCCGACGACCGCGACGTGGAACGCTACCTCAAGGTCTTCTCCTTCAGGCCGCGGGAGGAGATCGAGGACCTGGTCAAGCAGGGCATGGACCGTCCCGCCGCCCGCATCCCGCAGCGCGCCCTGGCCGAGGAGGTCACCACCCTCGTCCACGGCGCCGACGAGACCGCCCGCGTGATCGCCGCGTCCCGCGCCCTGTTCGGCCAGGGCGCCCTGGCCGAGCTGGACGAACGGACCCTGGCTGCGGCCCTGTCCGAGGTGCCCCGAGCCGAGGTCCCCCCGGGCGACCTGCCGCCGGTGGCCGACCTGCTCGCCGCGTCCGGCCTGTGCAAGAGCAAGTCCGAGGCCAGGCGCACCATCAGCCAGGGCGGCGCGTACGTGAACAACGTCAAGGTCGAGTCGGAGGACGCCGTCCCGACGGCCGAAGACCTCCTCCACGGCCGGTTCCTCGTCCTGCGCCGAGGCAAGCGCAACGTGGGCGGCATCGAGGTGACGCGTCCCTGACAACGTGGGGACGCCGTCCCCGGCGCGGCACCGGCCGCCGAGGAGGAAGACGACACGCCCCGGGCCGGGATCGGTGTAGCCGATCCCGGCCCGAGGCATCGGGGCACCCCGATCGGCCTGCCATCCATGCCCGCGCGCTCAGCCAGGGGGTAGCTGCGGTGCCCGGTCGCGATCACGCGTTCGTCAACCGGGGCCGTCCTCCATGGCGGCGTACTGCGACGGCCGTCGGGGCGTCGGCCGCACGACAACGACTCGATGTCACGAGAAGCATCCAGAGGCTGGTGGTACACGAGCGGCTGAGAACGGACGGAGAGCTTGGTGACTACGGCGCCTGTGAGCCGGCCCACCGATGCCGTCCGGCCTGAAGCGGGGAGCCGAGGTACGCCTTGACCTGCGCGGCGTCGCGATGCCCAGGGCTTGGCGTGACGTGGGAGCCGGGTCGACTTCGACCGGGTTCCGGCGCGTTCGCCGGGGCCGTCCAGGAAAAAGATCGCCGGAATCTGGTAACAGTGCGGTCACAAGGCCCGTGCCCGAGTCTGTTTCAGCGCCCGAAAACGGCCCTTCACCTGCGAGTTCATGGGGTGCGGACGCGGATTTGACGCTGTGACGGGGTCGACCTAATCTCTTACCTGCCCCAAGGGGAGCGGGACGCCGAGAGGCGGCCGACCCGGGGGATCCCTCCTGAGTCGATGGCACGGAGACGATCCGTGCGGTTGATGCTGCGAGGGCTGCCGAATCGGACGAACTTTGACAAATCGGACGATTCGGATACCA
>NZ_JBIMPP010000074.1:0-36383 GCF_043906805.1 Actinomadura sp. SCN-SB
GCCGGGGACCGGCGGGGCCGGGCGGACGGGCGGCCCGATTCGCCGGCGTCCCTCCGGAAATCCCCGCCGACAGATCGCCTTCCGGGAAGATGGAGCCGATGAGCACCCAGATGCGCACCCAGGAGCGCGCCGCCTGGCGGACCATCGACTCCGGCCAGCTGCTGCTGATCGCCACCGCCGGGCTCGTGGTGATCGTCGCGATCACGCAGGTGGCGGCGGTGGGCCTGGAGCAGGCCGAGGTCGCGGTGGTGTTCGGCGTGCTGATCGCGCTGGGCGAGCTGTTCCGGATGGTGATGCCCGGCAACCGGGAGGTCGCGCCGATCGCCAGCGCGGGCGGGATCGGCTACGCGCTGCTCGTCGGGATCGGGCCGGAGGGGGCGCCGCCCGACGCGCCGCTCGGCGTCGCCCCGGCCGTGCATTCCCCGTTGCAGGTGGTGGCGGTGACCGCCGTCGGCACGCTGGTCGGCTCGCTGCCGCATGTCGCGGTCGGCCGCACCCCCCGGCTGGACGCCATGGCCCGGCGGCTGTTCACGGTCACCGCCGTGGCGCTGTGCTTCCGGCCGCTGCTGTCGCTGCGGCTGCACTGGCAGGTGCTGCTCGCGATGATGGGCATCGTGGTGATCATCGCCTGTGCCTGCGAGGTGATGATCGCCGCGCTGATCCGGGCGGAGGCGGTACGGGCGCGGTTCGGCATCGCGATGCGGGACGAGCTCAAGGCCAAGGCGGCGCTGTGCGCGGCCACCAGCGCGACCGCCATGCTGATCGCGGTGGCGACCACGGTGATGGGCCCGGCCGCGCTGCTGGTGTTCACGGCGCCGATCCTGGTCACCCAGTTCGCGTTCCGCCGCTATGCCGGGGTGCGCGCGACCTATCTGCAGACCGTGCGGGCGCTGTCGCGGGTCACCGAGGTCGGCGGGTACGTGGAGACCGGGCATTCCCGCCGTGTCTCCCGGCTGTCGGTGGCGATGGGCCGGGAGCTGGGCATGTCCGAGGAGGAGCTGCTGCACCTGGAGTACGCGGCGCTCATGCACGACATCGGGCAGTTGTCGCTGGGCGATCCCATCCCCGGCGGCGCCACCGTGCTGGCCTCGCCCGCCGAGCAGCGCCGCATCGCCGAGCTGGGCGCCGAGGTCATCAGGCAGACAGGCGTGCTCGACCATGTCGCCCGGATCGTGGAGCGGTCCTCGCATCCGTACCGGGTCGAGCAGTCCGCGCAGCCGCAGCCCGCGCCCGACGACGGTGCCGGCGACGCGTCCGGTTCCCTCCATCCCCCCGACGCGCCGGAGCGGCGGCCCCAGGCGCCGCCGCTGGCCAGCCGGATCATCAAGGTGGCCAACGCCTACGACGACCTGGTCGGCGACTCCGGTGACCGCGACCGGGGCGCCGCCGTCCTGGAGCGGCTGCGGCTCGACTCGGCCGCCGAGTACGACCCCGCCGTGGTCGAGGCGCTCCGCCGCGTCGTCGACCGCCGTCCCCGGCTGTAGGGGCCGGTGGTCCCGCGACCACCGGGGTACTAGTCTCTGCCGAGTGCGCGGGCGCGGGCCCGCCAGGGGACGAAGGAGTGTGCGGTCGTTGCACGAATCCGTGCTCGTGGCCAACCGCGGTGAGATCGCCGGCCGGATCATCCGTACCGTCCGCGCTCTGGGGCTGAAGGCCATCGCGGTGTACTCGGAGGCCGACGCGGGGCTGCCGTTCGTCGCCGAGGCCGACGAGGCGATCCTGATCGGCCCCGCGCGGGCCGCCTCCAGCTACCTGGACATCCCCCGGATCATGGAGGCGGCGCAGCGCACCAACGCCCGCGCCGTCCACCCCGGGTACGGGTTCCTGGCGGAGAACGCCGGGTTCGCGCGCCGGGTGCTGGAGGCGGGGCTGGCCTGGATCGGGCCGCCGCCGGACGCGATCGAGCGGATGGGCGACAAGATCAACGCCCGTAACCTGATGGCGAAGGCGGGCGTCCCGGTCGCGCCCGGCGTCACCGACCCCGTCCCGGACGCCGACGCCGCCGTGGCCGAGGCCGCGCGCATCGGCTACCCCATCATGGTGAAGGCCGCCGGAGGCGGGGGCGGCATCGGCATGGCCGTCGCGCGCGACGAACCCGCCCTCCGCCAGGCGTACGAGACCGCGCGGACGACCTCGGCGCGCTTCTTCGGGGGGTCGGGGAAGCGGGCCGACATCCTGCTGGAGCGGTTCGTGGAGGGCGCGCGGCATGTCGAGGTGCAGATCCTCGGCCTGGCCGACGGCACGGTGCTCGCGCTGGGCGAGCGCGACTGCTCGGTGCAGCGCCGCCACCAGAAGGTCGTGGAGGAGACCCCGTCCCCGGGCATCACGCCGGAGCTGCGCGCCCGGATGATGGAGGCGGCGGTGCGGGCGGGCGAGGCGGTCGGCTACCGCGGCGCCGGGACGGTCGAGTGCCTGGTCGACCCGGCCGCGCAGGACTTCTTCTTCCTGGAGATGAACACCCGGCTCCAGGTGGAGCATCCGATCACCGAGCTGGTCACCGGGATCGACCTGGTGGAGCAGCAGCTGCGGATCGCCGCCGGCGAGCCGCCCTCGTTCGGCGAGGTGGCCGCCCGAGGGCACGCGATCGAGCTGCGGGTGTACGCCGAGGACCCCGCGACCTTCATACCGTCCCCGGGCGAGATCAAGGTGTGGGAGGAGCCGGTCGGCGACGGCATCCGCATCGACGCGGGCTACGCAGAGGGCACCACCGTCACGCCGTACTACGACCCGATGCTGGCGAAGCTGTGCGTGCATGCCGACGACCGTCCCGCCGCGCTGGAGCGGGCACGGGTGGCCGTGGCGGCGTTCCGGATCGAGGGGATCAACACCAACCTGCCGTTCCTCGCCGAACTGCTGGAGCACCCCGAGTTCGCTGACGGCTCGTACGACACCGGCATCGTCGGCCGCATGCGCCCGTGAACCGGGCCGCTCCAAGGGGAGGCTGGTGAGGGGGGTAGTCTGCCCGCCGTGGAGACGTACTGTGACCGCTGCGGGGAGCCCGCGGAGGAAGGCGAACACGAAGGGTGCCGCGAGGCGCGGCTGATGGAGCCGCCGCGCTACTGCGCGCGCTGCCGACGCCGGATGGTCGTGCAGGTGACCCCGATGGGCTGGACGGCGCGCTGCTCCGAGCACGGCGTGCTCAGCTCGGCCTGACGCCGCCCTCCGCGGGCTTCAGGTCCAGGACGTAGGTGAGCAGGGTCACACCCTCGACCGGACTCCAGTCGAGCTCCGGGGTCCGCGTGAACCCCATCCGCTCGTACAGCCGCTGGGCGGCGCGCATGTTCGGCTGGGTCGACAGCCGCAGCGCCACCAGCCCGGCCCGCCGCGCCCGGTCCGCGCACTCCTGGACGAGCGCCCGCCCGACACCGTTCCCGCGGCTGGACTCCAGGACGACCAGCATGCGGAACTCGCCCTCGTCCGGCGCCGCCAGCTCGGCGTACGGGCTGTCCGGCGGCGCGTACGCGACGGCCCCCACGATCTCCCCGTCCACCTCGGCGACCAGCAGCTCCGCCTTGGCCGCGCGGTCGGCGGCGTCGGCCAGCGTGTGCAGGTAAGAGGACCCGGGCGTGATCAGACCGCCCCGCGTGTACACCCCGACCGTCAGCTCGCCGATCCGCGTGTACTCGCCGGGGCGTGCCAGGCGGACGGTGACGTGCCGCTCAGACACCGGTGGTGCTGCGCGGGTAGGCGACATCGGGATCGGTCACCACGTTGACCAGGTACGGGACGCCGGAGTCGAAGGCGCGGCGCAGCGCCGGGCCGATCCGGTCCGGCTCGGTGACCAGTTCACCGGCCCCGCCCAGCGCCCGCACGACCTCGTCGTAGCGGCAGCCGGGTCGCAGGTCGGCCGCGACGTCGTATCCGTAGAGCATCCGCATCGGATGTTTCTCCAACCCCCAGGCTCCGTTGTTGCCCACGATCATCACCACGGGCAGGTCATGCCGTACCAGGGTATCCGCATCCATCAGGGAGAATCCGGCGGCTCCGTCCCCGAGCAGCAGCACGACCTGCGAGGACGGGCGGGCCAGCCGGGCCGCCGCCGCGTACCCGGGGCCGGTGCCCAGGCACCCGTACGGGCCGGGGTCCAGCCAGCCGCCGGGGCGCCGCGGCTCGACGTACTTGCCCGCGTACGAGACGAAGTCGCCGCCGTCCCCGATGACCACGGCGTCGTCGTCCAGCACCTTGGCCAGTTCCCCGTACACGCGCATCGGATGGATCGGGGCGGCGTCGGAGGCCAGCAGGGCGGCGTCGTCCGCGATCGCCGTCCTGGCCAGGTCGTGGAGCCCGGCCGCCCAGTCGGCGTGGGACCTGGGGGCGACCCCGGCCTTGTACGCCGCCGTCACGAGCCCGGTGAACACCTCGGAGAGGTCGCCCGACGCCGACCCGGCGAGCGGCACGTGGGCGGCGATCTGGGACGGGGCGTCGGCGAGGTGCACCACCTTCGCCTGCTCGCCCGTCCCGCTCCCGAACGTCCCGTACCCGAGCCGGAAGTCCAGCGGGGTCCCCGCGACGATCACCAGGTCGGCACGGGCGAACGCGCGTCCCCGGGCGCGGGTCACCAGCAGTTCGTGACCGGCGGGCAGGATGCCCCGGCCCTGCCCGTTGGCCACCACGGGCAGGGCGAACTCCTCGGCGAACGCGCGGGCGGCCTCGTCGGCGCGGTCCATCCAGACGTCCGACCCGAGGACCAGCATGGGACGCCGCGCCCCGGCCAGCAGCGCCGCGATCCCGTCGAGCGCGTCCGGGTCGGGCGACTCCCGCGCCTGCGGCTTCGGTTCCGGTACGGCTCCGGCGGGCGGGCCGAACAGGTCCTCCATGTGAGCGTCCAGGAAGACCGGGCCCCGATGCGGCGCCGTGGCGACGGCGAAGGCCCGCTCCACGTCCGACGCCAGCGTCTCCGGCCCGGACGCGGTCAGCGCGGCCTTGGTGATCGGCGCGACCAGCGGCGGATGGTCCAGTTCCTGGAGCGCGCCCGACCCCCACCGCCCGCGCGGCGCGCGCCCGCCCAGCACCACGACGGGCGACCCGTTGAAATGCGCCGTCGCGATGCCGCTCACCCCGTTGGTGACGCCGGGCCCGGCCGTCAGCACCGCCAGTCCCGGTCCCCGGGTCAGCCGCGCGGTCGCCTCCGCCGCGAACACCGCCGTCTGCTCGTGCCGCACGTCGAGGATCCGGGGCCGGGGCGTGGCGCCGCCGTCCCCGTCGAGCGCCGCGTCGTAGATCGGGAAGACATGCCCGCCGGAGAGGGTGAACATCGTGTCCACGCCGTGGCGGCGGACCACCGAGATGACCGTGTCGCCGCCGTGCCGAGGCTCCATGTGCGAAAGGTAACAACCAGGTCAGGTCTTGGCGACGTCCTGGCAGGTCCTTTCTTCGGGGAGCAGGGGGCGCAGCCGTACCGAGTACACCCTGCCGCCGCTGCGCCAGCGATGGTCCGCGCTCGCCGTCGCGACGTGCTTGACGACGGTGTCCCGGTCCTCGCCGGTGACGATCGCGCAGAGGCCGCCCGCCGCCCGTTCGCCCCGCCCGAGCGGCCGGTCCAGCGGCCAGTCGGAGACGCGCTGCCCGGGTCGGGCCGGGCTGTCCCCGGCGATGACGGCCATGCGCGGCGCCCGGTACGGCCGCGCCGGCGCGGCCTGGTCGGCGGGCGGCCACGCCTCCGGGTCAAGCCGCTTCCAGAACCGCACCGCGGGGGCGGCCGGCAGGCTCTCCGGCTCGACGACCCGCGTGAGGGCACTCCCGAAGGTGATCTGCAGGATCATCGCGTCCGCGACCTGGTCGGACCCGATCGTCCGCGGCCGGTCCAGGCCCGCCGCCCGCGCCTCCTGGAGGAGGCGGCGCAGCGCCGCGGACGTCAGGCGGTATTCGCGGGCGGCCCACTCGGCGCCGCGCCGCGGCTTCGCGATGGCGCGTCCGTCCCGGTACAGCGAGAACTCCGGCAGGCTGCCCGGCGGGCCGAGACCGGCGAAACCGGCGGTCATCCGCCAGCGCAGCACCGGCCCCCCGCCGCTTCCGGAAGCCCGATCCGCGGGAGCGGTCGTCCGGCCGCCTCCCGGCTCCTCGTCCCGCGCCCGCTCCCGTCCCTCGCCGCTGCACGCGACCAGGAAACAGGCCCCGGCGAGCACGGCGACGACCCCCCGATCGATCACACCTCTGAAGGGTACGGATGGACCGGCCATGGGACTTGGACGCCACGCGCCCCGCCCTGGTTCCGTCCAAAATGGAACGGTCAAAGCTGTGGGTTCCTGCTGGGCCGCGGCGGAATGGCGCGCGCTAGGGTGTGCGCTCGTGAGCGTGCTCGTGGTGACCGGGACCTGCACCGGCGTCGGGAAGACGATCGTCACCGCGGCGCTGGCCGCGCTCGCGGCGGCGCGCGGGACCGGCGTCGCGGTCGTCAAGCCCGGCCAGACCGGGGTGGGCCCGGACGAGCCCGGCGACCTCGACGAGGTGCGGCGGCTGGCCGGAATCGACGACCTGCACGAGTTCGCCCGCTTCCCCGACCCGCTGTCGCCCGCGGCGGCGGCACGCCGGGCGGGGCTTCCGCCGCCACGGCTCGCGGACGCGGCCGACCGTATCCGGGACCTGAGCCGCAGCAGGGGCCTCGTCCTGGTGGAGGGGGCCGGGGGCCTGCTGGTCCGGTACGACGACGAGGGCACGACCATCGCCGACCTGGCCCGCTGGATCGGCGCCCCGGCGGTCGTGGTGGCCCGTCCGGGCCTGGGCACCCTGAACCACACGGCGCTCACGCTGGAGGCGATGGCGCACCGGGGCGTCCAGCTCGCCGGTGTGGTGCTGGGTGAGTGGCCGCAAGAGCCCGGCCTGGCGATGCGCAGCAACATCCGCGACCTGGAGACGATCGCCGCCCGTCCCCTGGCCGGCGCGATGCCCGCGGGCGCGGGCGCCCTGGACCCCGCCGAGTTCCTGCTGGCCGCGCATCGCGCGCTGGCACCCCCGTTCGGCGGCTCGTTCGACCCCGCCGCGTTCCGCGACGCGCACGGTGTCCTACCGTGAGGCATCACAGCAGAGAAGGAGAACCAGTGAGCGACATCCTCGACGTGGCCAGGCAGCAGGTGCTTCAGGACGGGAAGGGCCTGTCCGAGGCACAGGTGCTGGAGTGCCTGACGCTGCCGGACGACAGGCTCGAGGACCTGCTCGCGCTCGCCCACGAGGTCCGCATGCGCTGGTGCGGCCCGGAGGTCGAGGTGGAGGGCATCGTCTCCCTCAAGACGGGCGGCTGTCCCGAGGACTGCCACTTCTGCTCGCAGTCGGGCCAGTTCACCTCTCCCGTGCGCGCGGTCTGGCTGAACATCCCCGAGCTGGTGGAGGCCGCCAAGGAGACCGCCAAGACCGGCGCCACCGAGTTCTGCATCGTCGCCGCCGTCCGCGGCCCCGACGAACGCCTGATGTCCCAGGTCCGCGAGGGCGTCGCGGCCATCAACGCCGCCGTCGAGATCAACATCGCCTGCTCTCTCGGCATGCTCACCCAGGACCAGGTGGACGAGCTGGCCGCCCTCGGCGTGCACCGCTACAACCACAACCTGGAGACGGCCCGCTCCCACTTCCCCAACGTGGTCACCACCCACACCTGGGAGGAGCGCTGGGACACCCTCCGCATGGTCAAGGACGCCGGGATGGAGGTGTGCTGCGGCGGCATCATCGGCATGGGCGAGACCGTCGAGCAGCGCGCCGAGTTCGCCGCCCAGCTGGCCGCCCTCGACCCCGACGAGGTCCCGCTGAACTTCCTGGCCCCCCGCCCCGGGACCCCGTTCGCCGACCGCCCCCTGGTCGAGGGCACCGAGGCCCTCAAGACCATCGCCGCGTTCCGCCTGGCCCTGCCCCGCACCATCCTCCGCTACGCCGGAGGCCGCGAACTCACCCTCGGCGACCTCGGCACCCGCGACGGCATGCTCGGCGGCATCAACGCCATCATCGTCGGCAACTACCTGACCACCCTCGGCCGCCCCGCCGAACAGGACCTGGCCCTCCTGACCGACCTCCAGATGCCCATCAAGGCCCTCTCCAAGACCCTGTGACCACCAACGACCAACGAACCGCCGCTCACATACGCCACGGCTCCCACAGACCGGTGTCGATCCGGAGGTCGAACGGCTCGGGCAGGCGGATGGCCTCACCGAACGCCCACGACTCCTCGTGGAGGTAAGCGGACGCACTCCGGTCCGGAATCGAGTACAGGGTGGCCCGCGCTGCCTCTGGGGAGCAGTCGACCAGGAGGTAGTAGGGGATCTCGACGCTCGCGTAGCCGGACCATTTGTTCTTGCCCGTGCGCTCGTGGGCGCGTGTCGGCGGGAGATCCCCGTGCGAGTTGCTGGGCGAGGTGACCTCCACGGCCATCTCGATCTCGTCGGGCATGAACCCGACGGCGTGTGCCCTTCGTGCGGCCCTTTGGACGCTCTGCTCCATCACCAGCAGGTCGGGGATGTAACCGTCGCTCATCTCCACCCTTATCAGGCTCGCGACCTGTTGCGTTATCCACGGAAACACCGGATTCGCGAAGCGGGCCTCACTGAAGGCGTCCGCGATGTCCTGGATGATGCCGCCGTGTGTGGTGAGGGAGGCGGGGGACACGACGATCTCTCCTCCGATGATCTCTACGCGGGTTCCGTCATGCGGAAGGAGAAGGAGGTCGTGCAGTTCGCCGCTCTCCCAGAGTGCGTAGGGCGTGTCCGGGAGCACGGCGCTATGTGGCGGTATCTCCACCACATAGGGAGGGTTCGCCGTAGTGTTCACGTCGTGTGATCTCCCCTTCACTTTCTGCTCCCGGTCATCGTAAAGACATCGCCCCGCTCAGCGTAGCCAGAACGGTCGAACCTGTTGTCGAATCTTCTGTCGTCGCAGGTCAGTTGCGGCGGAGGCGGGTGATGAACTTGTAGCGGTCGCCGCGGTAGAGGGACTGGGCCCATTCGACGGGCTGGCCCGTGGTGTCGAAGGCGTGCCTGGACAGCAGGAGCAGGGGGAGGCCGACGTCCACGGAGAGCAACTGGGCGTCGTGGGGGGTGGCCAGGACCGTCTCGATCGTCTCCTCGGCCTCGGTGAGGTGGACGTCGTAGGCCGTGGCGAGGGTCTCGTAGAGGGAGCGGTGGCGGGGGAGCTCGCGGCGCAGGCCGGGGAAGCGGCGGGCGGGGAGGTGGGAGGTGTCGATCGACATGGCCTCGCCGTCGGCGAGGCGGAGCCGGTGGATGCGCAGGACGCGTCCGCCGGGACGGATGCCGAGCAGGGTCGCCATGCGCTCGTCCGCGCTGACGTAGCCGATCTCCAGGATGCGGGTCTCGGGACGCAGGCCGTGGTGGCGCATGTCCTCGGTGTAGGAGACCAGCTGGAGCTCCTGGGCGACCTTGGGTTTGGCGACGAACGTGCCCTTGCCCTGGATGCGCTGGAGGCGTCCCTCGACCACCAGTTCGGCCAGTGCCTGCCGCACGGTGGTGCGGGAGGTCTCGTACTTCTCGGCCAGTGCGCGTTCAGGGGGCAGCGGGCTGCCCGGCGGAAGCTGCTGGATCAGCTCGACCAGCAGTTCCTTGAGTTTGTAGTACTTCGGAATGCGTGGTGCCTGGGCCGAGTGGTGCTTGCCGATGTCGCTCAGTGGCGCGCGCTCGTACCCACCCCCGTGGCGGGGTCCGCCCCTGACCTCCGTCACGGTCTCTCCTCACGTTCACTATCAGTTGTTCCCCGATGTTAACCGTGCAGACTACGGGCGGTAGAGCCCGGCCACCGCGGTCAGGGCGCCCTGGAGGGTCGTGAGGTCCGCCTCGCCGAGGGTGGCGCGGGCGGTGAGGCGCAGGCAGGCGCGGCCTTCGGGAACGGAGGGCGGGCGGAAGCAGCCGACGCGGACGCCGTGCTCGGCGCAGATCTCGGCGGCCTTGACGGCGGCGTCGGGCTCGCCGAGGACGACGGGGACGACCGCGGCGGCGGGGTCCGCGGTGGTCTCCAGGCCGAGCCCGGCGGCGATGGCGGCGATCCGGCGCGCGCGGTCGCGGGCGCGGGCGGGCAGGCCCGGCTCGGCGGCCAGGACGTCGAGGGCGGCGAGGGCCGCGGCGGCGGCCGGCGGGTTCAGCCCGGTGTCGAAGATGAACGGGCGGCCGGTGTCGACCAGCGTCTCGATCACCTCGGGGGCGCCCAGCACCGCGCCGCCCTGCGCGCCCAGCGACTTGGACAGGGTGAGGGTCAGCACGACGTCCGGCTCCCCGGCGAGCCCCGCGGCGTGCGCCGAGCCCTGGCCGCGGTCGCCGACGACGCCGAGCGCGTGCGCCTCGTCCACGACCAGCATCGCGCCGTGCGCGCGGACGACGCGGTGCAGGTCCGCGAGGGGCGCCTCGTCGCCGTCCACGGAGAACACCGCGTCGGTGACGACGAGGGCGTGCTCCTCGTCCCGTTCGGCGAGGGCCCGCTCGACGGCGGCGACGTCCCGGTGCGGGACGATCACGACCCGGGCCCGGGACAGCCGGCAGGCGTCCACGATCGAGGCGTGGTTGGTCCGGTCGGAGATCACCAGTTGGCCGGGCCCGGCCAGGCCCGTCACCGCGCCGAGGTTGGCCAGGAACCCGGACGAGAACACCAGCCCGGCGGCCGATCCGGTGAAGGCGGCCAGCCGGCGGTCCAGCTCGGCGTGGAGATGGGTGGTGCCGGTGACCAGTCGCGATCCGGTGGAGCCCGTCCCGTACTCGCGGGCGGCCCGGGCCGCCGCCTCGGCCAGCCTGGGGTCGCGGGACAGACCGAGGTAGTCGTTGGACGCCAGGTCGATCAGCCCGTCGTGGTCTCCGGAGCGGGGACGCAGCCGGCGCCGCAGCCCGGCCCGTTCGCGCCGCTCGGCCGCCGACCGGAGGCGCGCCAGGGGATCCGCGGACGGCACAGGATCGGTCATGCGGGCATCCTGCCAGGTGGGGTGGGCGGGTGTGCCGGGCGGGTCCGGGTCTCGGCGACAATGGACGTGTGCCCACGCTGAGTGATCTGGTAAGCGACCGCACCGATCTGACCGACGCGGATCTGGAGTGGCTGCACGCCCTGGTGTCGGACTGGCAGTTGCTGGCCGACCTGTCGTTCGCCGATCTGCTGCTGTGGGTGCCGCTGCGGTCGCCGGAGCCGCCGCAGGGCGAGGCCGATGGGCAGGGCGCCGCGAGCGGCTGGGTGGCGATCGCGCAGATGAGGCCCACGACGGGCCCGACCGCCTACCCGGAGGACCTGGTGGGCAAGGTCGTCCCGAAGGGCCGCCGGGGCCTGATCGACGTGGCGTGGCGGGAACGGCGGATCGTCCGGGAGGGCGACCCCGAGTGGGGCAGCGGCATCCCCGTCCGGGAGGAGTCGATCCCGGTACGGCGCGGAGCGAAGCTGCTCGGGGTGATCCAGCGCAGCACCAACCTCAGCTCGGCCAGGACGCCGAGCCGGCTGGAGCTGACCTACCTGCAGAGCGCGAGCGACCTGGCCCAGATGATCGCTGATGGCCGGTTCCCGTTCGCCGGTCAGGAACCCAACCTGGTCCGCTCGCCGCGGGTCGGGGACGGCCTGATCCGGCTGGACCGGGCGGGCCGGGTCACCTACGCCAGCCCGAACGCGCAGTCCGCGTACCGGCGCCTGGGGTTCCCCGCCGACCTGGTGGGGGAGTCGCTGGGGGCGGTGACCACCGAGCTGTGCGACACCGGGGAGCCGATGGAGGAGGCGCTGACCGCCCTCCTGAGCGGCAAGGCGCCCCGCGAGGTCGAGGTGGAGGCGCGCGGGTCGGTGATGCAGTTGCGCACGATCCCGCTGGTGGTCGGCGCCACCCGGATCGGCGCGATCGTGCTGTGCCGGGACGTCACCGAGCTGCGGTGGCGCGACCGGGAGCTGATGACCAAGGACGCCACCATCCGGGAGATCCATCACCGGGTGAAGAACAACCTCCAGACGGTGGCCGCGCTGCTGCGGTTGCAGGCCAGGCGGCTACAGATCCCGGAGGGCCGGATGGCGCTGGACGAGGCGGTGCGCCGGGTCGGGTCGATCGCGATCGTGCACGAGACGCTGTCGCACACCCCTGACGAGTTGATCGACTTCGATGACATCGCGGACCGTGTGATCACCATGGCGGGCGAGGTGTCCACGCCGGAGACCAGGGTGACGCCCAAGCGCACCGGCAACTTCGGCGTGCTGCCCGCGGAGGTGGCCACGCCGCTGGCGATGGCACTGACCGAGCTGCTGCAGAACGCCCTGGAGCACGGGCTGGCCAACCGGTTCGGCACGCTGGAGGTGCTGGCCGACCGGTACGAGGCGGAAGGCGGCTCCCAGGACGGGCCGGGGGAAGGCGCCGAGGACGGCGGCCGGGTGAAGGCGAAGGGCGAGGCGTCGCGGCTGGAGGTGGTGGTGGCCGACGACGGGGTGGGGCTGCCGCCCGACTTCGACGTCGAGAGCACCGACAGCCTGGGACTTCAGATCGTCCGCACGCTGATCGTGGGGGAACTGGGCGGTCGGCTGGAATTCCGGCGGCGGCCGTCGGGCGGCACCGAGGTCATCGTGGACGTCCCGCTCGACCAGGGCCGGCGCCGTCCTGGTCCGCCTCGTCCCTGATCACCAGTGGACGGGCGGGCGCGGCCGGGGCCGGCCGGGTCGCTCGGGACGACGGCCGGGGCTGACGGTCAGGAGGGGGTGGCGGTTCCGAGGTTGGCGGCGCGGGCACGGTTGCGGGACGCGCGGCGCCGGAGGGCGCGGCGCTCGTCCTCGCCCATGCCGCCCCAGACGCCCGAGTCCTGGCCGGACTCCAGCGCCCACACCAGGCAGGCGTCGGTCACGTCGCAGCGGCGGCACACCTGCTTGGCCTCCTCGATCTGCAGGAGCGCGGGGCCGGTGTTCCCGATCGGGAAGAACAGTTCGGGATCCACGTCACGGCAGGCTGCGCGGTGGCGCCAGTCCATGCGGTCCACTCCTTCGTCAGCGTGGAGGCGGTCGGCTCCACTTGTGAACTGGTTCACATGTCTCGGCCACCCCGGGGCCCGAGGGTTCAGGGGCTGCGGGGTGGGTGGATGTCGGCGCGGCGCGGCGATCAGGAGGCGGATCGTCGGAGCTTCCTGTCAGCGCACGCGTTTTGAGCGTGTCAAAACGGCGCGGGCCGACGCAAGACCTGCGAGAAACGTTTCTCAAAGGATGAGTGTCGTATGTGTCACATCAGCGGGTCGGCGGTGTTGCTTTCCCGTTAAACCAGGCGCCGTTCGGACTCATATGACGATCCGTATCGCCTCGGGCACCGATCGGAACGTGATCGCGCGCTGCTCGCCAAGGTAGTCGCCGTCGAGCTGGAACGCCACCGGCCGGTCCGCCCGGATGGTGATCTCCGTCGCGTCGTGCACGTTCAGGACCGTGGACCCGCGGACGGGGCGGTGCCGCGCGGTGAGCATCCCGGCCAGCGCGCCCAGCACGGGCGGCAGCCGCAGCGACCGTATCGCGAACGCGTCCAGGCCGCCGCCGAAGCGCGCCCGCGGGTTCGGATTCACCGGCAAGGGGCCGAGGAAAGTCCATGGCGCGGTATTGCTGACGAAGGCGAGAAAGAGCCCGGAAATCGGGGGCCTTCCCGGCAGTTCCAGGGTGAGGGCGGGATGCCTCCTGTCGGTTCCCGAGAAGAAATGCCGGAGCGCCGTCCGCACGTACAGGGAAGGGCGCGCGGGGGCCCCCGCCTGCCGGCGCCGTTCCACCTCCCGCACGACCTCGGCGTCCAGCCCGACCCCCGCGTTGAACGTGAAGTACCGGGGGGTGCCGCCATCATGGGTCGCCGTGCCGAGGCCGATCGTGCGGCCGCGGCCCGCGCGCAGCGCCTCCAGGACGGCGCGGGTGGCGGCGACCGGATCGTTGGGCAGGCCCAGGGCGCGGGCGAAGACGTTGGCGCTGCCGCACGGCAGGACCGCCAGCGCGGGCAGGCCGGGCGACGGGCCCTTGGCCAGCAGCCCGTTGACGATCTCGTTGACCGTGCCGTCGCCGCCGATCGCCATCACGACGTCGTAGTTCTCCGCCACCGCCCGGCTCGCCAGTTCGGTGGCGTGGTCGCGGTGGGCCGTCTCGGCCACGTCCGCTTCGAGGTGGCCCGAGACGGCCCGGACGAGGAGGTCGCGGGCCCGCCGGGAGGTGGAGGTCGCCTTGGGGTTGGCGATGAGCATGGCGCGCACGGCGCCAGGGTATCCATCACCCTCCGTGCCCTGCGTTCTCGGCATCCGGGCCGCGTGCCGGGACCGGACGGCGGCGAGTAGTGTTCTGGACGTGCCCAAGCGTCCCTTTACCGTGAACGCCGCCGCCGCGCTCGAAGCCCTGGAAGGCGCCGCCGCGATCGTGATCGGCCTCATCGTGGCCTGGGAAGTGATCAGAGGCGAGGCGGTGGACGCGGCCAGCGCGGTCGGCGTGACGGTGCTCGCGCTGGCCGGTGGCGCGGGGATGCTCGCCTGCGCGCGGGGCCTGCTGCGCGCCGACTCCTGGAGCCGCGCGCCGACCGTGATCACCCAGCTGTTCGCGTTGCCGATCGCCTGGACGCTGTGGCAGAGCGAGCAGTACGGGTACGGGATCCCGCTGGGCCTGGTCGCCGCGTCGGCCCTGATCCTGGTGCTCAGCCCGCCCAGTACGGCCTGGCTCGTCCAGCGCGCCCAGGACGAGGACGGGCAGGACGAGGACGGCGAAGACGGCCGGGCCGAGGACAGGTCCTCGCAGGGCGAGGACAGGCAGGGCTCCGGACCCCGCTCGTGATCACCCGCTGATCATTCGTCCGCGGTCAGGCCCTCGCGGAGCTGCGCGAGCGTCCGTGCCAGCAGACGGGACACGTGCATCTGGGAGATCCCCAGCTCCGCCGCGATCTGGGACTGGGTCATGTTGCCGAAGAACCGCAGCAGCAGGATCTTCTTCTCCCGCGCCGGCAGCTTCTCCAGCAGCGGCTTGAGGGACTCGCGGTACTCCACGCCCTCCAGCGACTCGTCCACCATGCCCAGCGAGTCCGCCACGGCGGGGGCGTCCTCGTCGCCGGAGTCGGGGGCGTCCAGCGAGACCGTGGAGTAGGCGTTGGCCGACTCCAGGCCCTCCAGCACCTCCTCCTCGCTCATCTGGAGGTGCGCGGCCAGCTCGCTCACCGTGGGCGCGCGGCCCTCCCGCTGCGCGAGGTCGCTGATCGCCTTGGTCAGGGAGAGCTTGAGCTCCTGGAGCCGGCGCGGCACGCGCACCGCCCAGCCCTTGTCCCGAAAATGCCGTTTGATCTCACCGACGATCGTGGGCGTGGCGTAGGTGGAGAACTCCACGCCGCGGTCCAGGTCGAACCGGTCGATCGACTTGATGAGCCCGATGGTGGCGACCTGGATCAGGTCGTCCAGCCACTCGCCCCGGTTACGGAACCGGCGTGCCAGGTACTCCACCAGCGGCAGGTGCAGCTCCACGAGCTGGTCGCGGATGCGCTGGCGCTCCGGGTCGCCCTCCGGCAGCGTGGCCAGGCGCTCGAACAGGGCACGGGCGCGGGCCCTGTCGGGCACCGCGGCCTCGGGACGCTCGCTCCCGGTCTCGCCCTCTACCGTCGTCTTCTCCGTCACGAGGCCCCCGCTGTGGTGCCGCGGCGCTTCTGCAACGTCACGGTGACCCGGTCGTCCGGGCCGACCTGTGCGTCCACCTCGCCGGCCAGCGACGAGAGCACCGTCCAGGCGAAGGTGTCGCGGCTGGGCACGGCGCCGTTGACGGTCAGGACCGACACGGCGATCCGCATCGCCTCGCCGGTCAGCTCGAATTCGCAGGTGAGATCGGTACCGGGCACCGCCTGGGCGAGCAGCATCGCGCACGCCTCGTCGACCGCGATGCGCAGATCCTCGATCTCGTCCAGCGTGAAGTCCAGCCGGGCGGCGAGCCCCGCCGTCGCGGTTCTCAGCACCGACAGGTAGGCGCCTGCGGCGGGCAGCTTCACCGTCACCACATCGCGCACGGACAACTTCGTACCGGCCGGGATGGCCGCGGTCTCCTCGGTCACGTCACTCCCTTGCAGGATTGGTCCCGCTGCCTTTGAAACTACCGCCTGGGGGGCCGTCCCGGAGACTCCGGCGCGCTGTGTTCGTTCGGGTCGCCCGCGGCGCCGGGCGCCGGGCGGGCTCCGCGCGCGGCGACGTCCCGGCGACCGGTGCCGGCGCCGTTCATGGGAGTTTCAGCTCTTGGCCAGGTTGGTCAAGGCGGCGCCGGTCAATCGATAGGTGGTCCATTCGTCCTGGGGGCGGGCGCCCAGGGACTCGTAAAAGCCGATGGAAGGCTTGTTCCAGTTGAGGACGGACCATTCGACCCGGCCGTAACCCCGGTCGTGGGCGATCCTGGCCAGTTCGGTGAGCAGGGCCTTGCCGTAGCCGTTGCCGCGTACGGCGGGGTCCACGTAGAGGTCTTCGAGGTAGATGCCGTGGCGGCCGAGCCAGGTGGAGTACGACAGGAACCAGAGGGCGAAGCCCACGACCTCGCCCTCGTGCTCGGCCACGTGCGCGAAGACTTTGGGCGAGGGCCCGAAGAGGCCGGCGCGGAGATCGTCCTCGGTGGCCTTCACCTCGTGCAGGGCCCGCTCGTAGTCGGCCAGGTCGCGGATCAGGCGCAGGAGGGAGGGGACGTCGTCGATGGTGGCAGGGCGGATCATGCCGCAAGGCTAGCCGCGGGCCGGGACCCGGTGAGACGGCGAAGGGCCCGCCGTTCGGGCGGGCCCGTGCCCGATGGAGGCGCGTTCAGCCCTGCTTGGTCTCCCAGAAGATCCGGTCGATCTCGGCGATCTGGGCGAGCAGCTCCTCCGCCACCTTCACGTCCATGCTGGACTTGGTGCCGCCACCGCCGCCGGCCAGCTTGGTGGCCTTGTTGAACAGCTCGTGCAGCTGCGGGTACTTCTCGAAGTGCGGCGGCTTGAAGTAGTCGGTCCACAGCACCCACAGGTGCTCCTTGACCAGCTCCGAGCGCTGCTCCTTGATCAGGATGGCCCGCGTGCGGAACACCGGGTCCTCGTTGGCGGCGTACTTCTCGCAGATCGCCTTGACCGACTCCGCCTCGATGCGCGCCTGCGCCGGGTCGTAGACGCCGCATGGCAGGTCGCAGTGGGCGGAAACGGTGGTCTTCGGGCGCAGAAGGTTGACGAGCACCTGCGTTCCCCTTCCCTTGTTTCGGATCATGCTCAAGTCCATGACATTACTCTTGTGGCTCCGGGGCCGCGTGGTGGGGCGCTCGGTAATTCGGCCTAGGACCACCCCCCTTGCACTACTTCACCGATCGGGGACGAGGTATGCCGCTGAGGGCGATGGCCGTGACCGGCGACTCGATGCTGCCGGCGCTGCGTCCCGGCGACCTGCTGCTGGTGCGCACGGGGGCGCGGGTCGGCGCGGGGGACGTCGTGGTGGCCCGCCATCCGGAACGGGACGGGCTGCTGATCGTGAAGCGGGCGGGGCACCGCTCCGGGGACGGCTGGTGGCTGGAGAGCGACAACCAGCGCGCCGCGGGCCGCCAGGACAGCTGGGACTTCGGCGCCGTCCCCGACCGGCTGCTGGTCGGGCGGGTCGTGGCGCGCTACTGGCCGCTGTCGCGGGTCGCGGTCTTCCCTCGGGGGCGCCCGTCGCCCACCGCGTGACCGTTGGTGCCCCTGGCGCGGCGCGGGCCCGGCACCGCGAGGCCGTCCTCGGCGGCGCAGCGGTCGGAGCAGTAGCGGCGCGAGCGGCCGGCGGTGCCGTCGAAGAACACCCGCTGGCACCCCTCGGCCCGGCAGACGCCCAGCCGGTCGATGCCGTGCTCGTCCACTTTGACGGCGAGGCCCATCGCGGCGCGCGCCGCGTACCGGTCGGGGACGGATCCGCCCTCGTTCAGGTGCAGATGCCAGTCCCGCGCGTCGTGCCTGGCCAGCTGGGGGTGGATCGGATGCTGGATGAGCAGCGCGTTGAGGCGTTCGACCGCCTCCTCCTCGTCGCCCGCGCCGGCCGCGACGAACACCGCGCGCAGTTGTTCGCGCAGTTGCCGTACGGTGTCGAGGTCGCGGTGCCCGACGCGGCCGCCCAGGTGCGGCCGGTGCGCGAGCAGGGCGCGCAGGTCGTCCAGGTCCCGCAGGGTGTCCCGGCGGCCGGGCTCGTGCGTGTTGACCAGCTCGATCGCCAGGTCGGCGTATGAGGCGAGGTCCACGAGAGCACCCCCCGGGCGGATTCGGCCCGCTGCGACGCATCGGACGAAGGTTCATTCCCCGCTGTCGAGTATTACACCCCGTACACCGACTTGGTCTCGCCCAACGGCAGCAGAAGGGATATATCTTGCGGCCACTGTCGGTTATCGGGAGATATTTCCTTGTTTTCTGGTCCGTCGGCCGTAGGTTCATGTCCCTTCTGGTGATGATCGCAGGGTGATGATCGCAGGGTGATGATCACCAGATGACGATCACGGCCCGTGCTCCCCGGGGGACACGGGCCGTGACGGCATGGGTCAGGCGCGGGCGACGCCCTCGGCGCGCGCCTGGTCGGCGACGGCCGCGGTGACGGCGGGGGCGACCCGGTCGTCGAAGGGGCCGGGGATGACGTAGTCGGCGGCCAGGTCGTCGCCGACGATGGCGGCCAGCGCGTCCGCCGCCGCCAGCTTCATGCCCTCGGTGATCGTGTGCGCGCGCACCTGCAGCGCGCCCTTGAAGATGCCGGGGAAGGCCAGCACGTTGTTGATCTGGTTGGGGTGGTCGCTGCGGCCGGTCGCGACCACGCGCGCGTGCCGCCCGGCCACGTGCGGCTCGACCTCGGGGGTGGGGTTGGACAGCGCGAACACGATCGCCCCGTCCGCCATGGTGGCGATCGAGGACTCCTGGACCGTGCCGCCGGACAGGCCGATGAACACGTCCGCTCCGCGCAGCGCGTCCTCCGTGGAGCCCACGAGCCCGGCCTTGTTGGTGTCCTCGGCCAGCGCGGCCTTGACCGGGTTGAGCCCTTCGCGGCCCTTGTAGATCAGGCCCTTGCTGTCGGAGACCGCGATGTCGCCGATGCCCGCGTTCAGCAGGATCCTGGTCACCGCCACGCCCGACGCGCCCGCGCCGGCGACCACGGCGCGCAGCTCCGGCAGGGGGCGCCCGATCAGCCGCGCGGCGTTCTTCAGCGCGGCCAGCACGACGATCGCGGTGCCGTGCTGGTCGTCGTGGAACACCGGGATGTCCAGGGCGGCGCGCAGCCGGTCCTCGATCTCGAAGCAGCGCGGCGCGCTGATGTCCTCCAGGTTGACGCCGCCGAAGCTGGGCGCCATCCGGATCACGGTGTCGACGATCTCGTCCACGCCGGTGCAGTTCAGCGCGATGGGCACCGAGTCGACCCCGGCGAACTCCTTGAACAGCAGCGACTTGCCCTCCATGACCGGCATGGCGGCGGCGGGCCCGATGTCGCCCAGCCCCAGCACGGCCGTGCCGTCGGTGACCACCGCCACGACCTTGGAGGTCCAGGTGTACTCGTGCGCGAGCTCGGGACGCTCGGCGATCGCGGTGCACACCCGGGCCACGCCGGGCGTGTACGCGAGGGAGAGATCGTCCCTGTCCCGCACCGGGATGGTGGAGCGGACCTCCAGCTTGCCGCCACGGTGCAGCGGGAACGCCGGGTCGTCGTCGTAGGACGGATCTGGTTGTCGGGAAGACTCGATGGAATGGGGCTTCACAGCCACAGCGACCCCTGTCAGTGAAATGTGGGATTTCGGACGATGCCGCCGCGGTGGTGTGGTGTGGTGTCCGTCACCGGTGACATCTCGCGACGCACGGGGGTCACCCGTTGGCTGATTCTGTCACAGGGCGCCCGGCGCGCCGGGCACTGGGGGCCTCCGATCCCGGTCAGGTCCGGCCATTCCGACTTCGACCTGCGACGACGCCACTACGCCGCGTGCGGGCGGGGGTGGCGGGCGGGGTTCCCGAACATCCTCGTTGTGGGATTGTTTCGGACCCTTTATCCAGATCACGGCAGGTGTAGGCGAAACTATGCTGCGACCGACGGATCCGCCGGGATCCACCGAGACCAGACTGAAGGGGGACCTGTGATCACTGGTTCTCTGCGCCGCAGCGCTGTGGCGGCGGGCGCGCTCATGCTGACGGCCGCCCTCGCCCTGTCGGCTTGTGGCGAGAAGGACGAGGGCCCAGAGGCCGGTCAGCAGATCACCCCGTCCGGAGGCGCCGACGCGCGGCTGGCGGGCATGGTCCCGGCCGGGATCAAGGCGGACGGCAAGATCGTCATCGGCACGGACGCCTCCTACGCGCCCAACGAGTACCTCGACAGCGACGGCAAGACCGTCGTCGGCTGGGACAAGGAACTGTTCGACGCGGTCGCCGCCAAGCTCGGGCTCAAGACCGAATGGGTCAGCTCCAAGTTCGACGACATCATCCCGGGCGTCCAGTCCGGCAAGTACGAGGCCGGTGTGTCCTCCTTCACCATCAACGACGAGCGCAAGCAGCAGGTCGCGATGGTGAGCTACTTCACCGCCGGCACCCAGTGGGCCACCAAGAAGGGCAACCCGGCCGGGGTCCAGCCCGACGACGCCTGCGGCAAGAAGGTGGCCGTGCAGCGGGCCACCGTCCAGGTCGAGGACCTGGAGAAGCGCTCCAAGGCGTGCACCGACGCGGGCAAGCCGGAGATCACCATCGACCAGTACCAGGGCCAGGACCAGGCCACCGCGGCCGTCGTGTCCGGCAAGGACGACGCCGGGCTCGCCGACTCCCCGATCATCGCCTACGCGGTCAAGCAGACCAACGGGCAGCTGGAGCTACTGGGCGACATCTACGAGGCCGCCCCGTACGGGTTCGTGGTGAAGAAGGAGGAGACGCAGTTCGCGCAGGCCGTCTCCGAGGCCACCAAGGCGCTCATGCAGGACGGCACGTACAAGAGGATCCTGGAGAAGTGGGGCGTGCAGGCGGGCGCGATCAACACCTCCGCGGTGAACCCCTGATCCCATGACCCAGGTAACCGAGGACACCTCGGCGGACCGGGCGCGGCCTGAGGCGATCCAGGCCGTGCCCGTCCGGCACCCCGGACGCTGGGTGGCGGTGGCGGTCATCGCGGTGCTGACCGCGATGTTCGTGCACATGCTGGTGACCAACGAGCGGTTCCAGTGGGCGTTCATCGTCGACAACGCCTTCCGGCCCAACATCGTCCGCGGCGTCTACACCACGATCCTGCTGACCGTCCTCGCGATGATCATCGGTGTGGCGATGGGCATCGTGCTGGCCGTCATGCGGCTGTCGCCCAACCCGATCCTCAGCAGCGTGGCCTGGCTCTACACCTGGTTCTTCCGGGCGGTGCCGCGGCTGGTGCTGGCGATCCTGTTCGGCAATATGGCCATCCTGTACGCCGAGTACGACATCGGCGGCGTGCCCTTCGCCGGGCAGCTCGGCGACCTGCTGGGCGTCGACATCGACGGCACGCTGTTCACCCTCGACGCGCGGACCCTGCTGACCGGGTTCATGGCCGGCCTGCTCGCGCTGGCGCTGTCGGAGGCCGCGTACATGGCCGAGATCGTCCGCGCCGGGATCCTGTCGGTCGACCCGGGGCAGAGCGAGGCGTCCGCCGCGCTGGGCATGTCCCGGTTCCAGACGATGCGCCGGATCGTGCTGCCGCAGGCCATGCGGGTGATCATCCCGCCCACCGGCAACGAGACCATCGCGATGCTGAAGGACACCTCGCTGGTGGCCTTCGTGCCGGTGAGCAACGAGCTGTTCTTCCAGCTCCAGGCCGTCGGCAGCCGCACCTTCCAGGTCTTCCCGATGCTGGTGGCCGCCTGCATCTGGTACCTGATCCTGACCAGCTTCCTGCTGGTGGCGCAGTACTACATCGAGCGGTACTTCGCTCGCGGATCCGCGTCCGGGCGCACGCGGCGGCGTCCCAAGGTCGTCGCCGCGGGTGTCGACGTCAGCCTCGGCAAGGGCGGCGGGGGAGAAGGGGACGACTGATGAGCGCACCCGGCGACGACGGCGACCTGACCGCCGACACCGCGTCCGACACCGCCTCCGACACCGTGGAGGTCGCCACCGCCGACTACATGGTGCGAGCGGAGAACGTCCACAAGAGCTTCGGCCGGCTCGAAGTGCTCAAAGGCATCGACCTGGAGGTGCGACCCGGCGAGGTGACGTGCGTCATCGGGCCGTCCGGCTCCGGCAAGTCGACGTTCCTGCGCTGCATCAACCACCTCGAGAAGATCGACGCGGGCCGGCTGTGGGTCGCCGGGCACCTCGTCGGCTACAAGGAGAAGAACGGCAAGCTGCACGAGCTGCGCGACCGCGAGGTGTCGGCGCAGCGCCGCGAGATCGGCATGGTGTTCCAGCGCTTCAACCTGTTCCCGCACATGACGGTGCTGGAGAACGTCATGGAGGCGCCGTGCCGGGTCAAGCGCCAGCCCAAGGCCGCCGTCCGCGAACGCGCCCTCACACTGCTGGACCGGGTCGGGCTCGCCGACAAGGTCGGCACCTACCCGGCGCAGCTGTCCGGCGGCCAGCAGCAGCGCGTGGCGATCGCCCGCGCGCTCGCCATGGAACCCAAGCTGATGCTGTTCGACGAGCCGACCTCCGCGCTCGACCCCGAACTGGTCGGCGAGGTCCTCGAGGTCATGAAGCAGCTCGCGCTGGACGGCATGACGATGGTCGTGGTCACCCACGAGATCGGGTTCGCCAGGGAGGTCGGCGACTCGCTGGTGTTCATGGACGGCGGCGTCATCGTCGAGAAGGGCCCGCCCCGCGAGGTCCTGGCCGATCCGCAGCACCCCCGCACGCGGGACTTCCTCTCGAAGGTCCTGTAGGGCGCCGGACGAGCCCGCCCCGGTGCGGGCCACGGCACGCCCCGGGGACTAGGGTGCGGGGCATGTTCGCTGTCACCGCTACGCAGCTCGACCGCCACAACCCCCTCAACGGCCTGACGCTCGGAGACCGCCCCGAACCCGAAGTCCCCGCCGGATGGACCACCGTCACGGTGAAGGCCACGGCGCTCAACCACCACGACCTGTGGTCCCTGCGCGGCGTCGGGCTGCGCGAAGAGAACCTCCCCATGATCCTCGGCTGTGACGCCGCCGGAGTGGACGACGACGGCAACGAGGTCATCGTCCACTCGGTGATCGGCGACCCGGAACGCGGCGGCGGCGACGAGACCCTCGATCCCAAACGCTCCCTGTTGTCCGAGAGGTACCAGGGCACCTTCGCCGAGAAGGTCGCCGTGCCGCGGCGCAACCTCGTGCCCAAGCCCCCCGAACTGTCCTTCGAGGAAGCCGCCTGCCTCCCCACCGCCTGGCTCACCGCGTACCGGATGCTGTTCGACAAGTCCGGCCTGCAACCGGGCTCGACCGTTTTGGTGCAAGGCGCCGGCGGCGGCGTCGCCACCGCCCTCATCGCGCTCGGCTCCGCCGCGGGCTACCGGGTCTGGGCCACCAGCCGCACCGAAGGCAAGCGCAAGCGCGCACTCGAACTGGGCGCCGACGCCGCGTTCGAGACGGGCGCGCGGCTCCCCGGCCGGGTCGACGCCGTCATGGAGACCGTCGGCGAGGCCACCTGGTCGCACTCACTGAAGTCGCTGCGCCCCGGCGGCCGCATCGTGGTCTCCGGCGCCACCAGCGGCCAGGTGCCCCCCGCCGAACTCAACCGCGTCTTCTTCCTGCAACTCTCCGTGGTCGGCTCCACCATGGGCACCCGCGACCAGTTGGAACGCCTGACCCGCTTCCTGACCACCACCGGCACCCGCCCGATCGTCGACCGCGTCCTGCCGCTCACCCAGGCGCGCGACGGCTTCGCGGCCATGAACGAAGGCGAGGTCTTCGGAAAAATCGTGTTCAGTGTGTGACTGTGACATAGGTGGGGGGCTTCGCCCCCTGCACCCCCCGTGGGGCTTCGCCACTTCTCTCGTGGTCAGGTTCTGCGGACGGTGAAGGTGGAGCAGCCATAGCCGTTGACGGTGCCCTGGATCTGGTCGGGGTTGGCGGACGAGAGCTGGGCGCTCAGGGAGACCATCTCGTAGACGCCCGGTCTGACGATCCAGTCGTCGCCGCGCAGTTCGAGTGAGCTGCCGGTGAGCGACCCCACGACGGAGAAGGAGCCCGAGGGCACGGTGGGATTGCTCGGATCGGCGGAGAAACGGAGGATGCCGGTGATCCTGCCGCCCGATCCGTGGACGAGGTCGAGTCGCAGCCTGGTGAGTCCCTGGTTGCAGGTGTAGGTGCCTTCCCAGCTGCCGTTCAGCGAGGTCACGAGGGCGTCCGGAGGACTCGGCGGCGTCGGCAGGCCCCCGCCCGCCCCCTCCTCGGCGGACCTGGGGAACGGATTCAGGTCCTCCAGGGAGCAACCGGAGCCCAACGACGAGACCAGGGCGACGGCCGCAAGGGCCATGATGGTCCTCCGGCCCCGCCCCCTGCCGTGCCGACTCTTCATGGCATCGTTCCTCAACGCTGACTGATCAGAGCTTTCGTGACATATCGGCATGCATCATGCCAGAGCCGGAGATGCTCGCTCGGTCGGATCGAAGAACGATCCGAGGGGTTCTCAGTCCTTACGGTGAAGGATCTCCTGGCGGAGGCGGTCGCGGGTCTCGTTCAGGAGGGTCTGGGCGGACGCCAGGTCGTCGTCGCTCAGGCGGGCGTTGCGGGCGGCCTTGCGGACGTCGTCGACGAAGGCGTGCAGCGCGCGCTCCAACCGGAGGCGGACGACGTCCTCGCGGGAACCGGTGGCGGTCTTCCACGCGTCCTCCCACGTGCGGCGCCACTCCTCCATCCACGCCTGGCTCTGCTCGCGCCAGTGCTCCTTCTGCCGCTGCCACTCCTCCTTCTGCCGGTCCGCGGTCTCCTTCCAGGCGTCCTTGGACGTGGCGCGGCCCTGCTCGCGCATGGTGCGGGCGGCCTGGGTCAGCTCCTCGCGCAGCGTACGGACGGTCTGGCGGACGTCCTGCTGCACCTCGCGGGCGAACTCCTGCGCCGAGGCGGAGATCTCCTCCTCCAGCTCGGCCAGCTCGTCCATCCGGCGCTCCAGCTCCGCGCGGCCCTTGTCGGTCAGCGTGTAGACCTTCTTGCCCTTGATCACCTCATGGCTGACCAGGCCCTCGGCCTCCAGCCGTGCCAGCCGCGGATAGATCGTGCCGGGGGAGGGCGAGTAGACCCCGAGGAAGCGGTCCTGAAGCAGGCGGATCACCTCGTACCCGTGCCGCGGGCTCTCCTCCAGCAGCTTGAGCAGGTACAGCCGCAGGCGGCCGTGGCCGAAGACCGGACTCAACTCACTTCTCCATTCGGGGTGGGGTGCTGCCGTTGTCCCCCGGGCGCCCGAGGAGGGCGACGCCGCCGGACACCGTGTTGACCGTCAGCCGGGCCGCGCCGTTCCCGAGCCTGCCGGCCACGCTGCGGGTCACCGTACGCTCCTCGCGGTCCAGTTCGTCGAAGGACGTCTCGATCCGGCCCGCCGCCGAGGTCAGCGTCACCTGGATGCCCGCCGACTCGGGGATCCGCAGCGCCACCTCGCCCGAGACGGTGTTCACGTCCACCCGGCCGCCGTCCCCGAAGTCGAGGTCCGCGGCGACCTTCCCGCTGACCGTGCGGGCCGTCAGGGCGTCCACCGCGCCGCCCGCCAGCGCCAGGTCCCCGGACACGGAGGTGAACGAGACCTTGCCGTCCAGGCCCTGCGCCTCGATCGCCCCGGAGACGGTGTTGGCGTCGATGTCGCCGGTGACGCCGTCCAGCGTCACGTCCCCGGCCGCGCTGCGGATCGAGGTGCGCGCGCTCATCCCGGTGACCACCGCGTCCGCGGACACCAGGGTCAGGGTGAGCGGGCAGTCGTGCGGCACGGTCACCGTGACGGCCGCCCGGCACTTGTGGGTGCGCAGCCAGGTCAGCACGCCCTCCCAGAGCCGTTCGTGCGTGACCGACAGCATCCCCGCCTGGTGCTCCACGACCAGCGGCGGTCCCTCCACGTCCCCGATCATGACCGACGGCCGCTCGTCCGACGCCAGCACCGACACGCTCCCCGCGATCAGCGTCGCCCTCAGCGCCACCACACCGTCGAAGTCCAGTGTGGTCGGCTCCTCGATCGTCCACCGCGCCATCACGTCCCGCCTTTCGACAGCCTGCCTCCAGTAAACACGATATGTCGCGTCTTGTCTCGTCCGGCGGCCGCGGTCAGTCGTCCTCGTCGTCGAGGCGGGCCAGCCAGGTGGCCAGGCGATCGACCGGCGTCTCGAACTCGGGGTTGAGGTCGACGAACTCCCGGAGACGCTCGGCCAGCCAGCCGAGGGTGACCTCCTCGGCGCCGCGGCGGTCGGCCAGCTCTTCCAGACCTCGATCGGTGAAGTACATCGTGCTCTCCCTGGACGGAACGCCGAGGGCTCCGGCGCACGGCGGCGCCGGAGCCCTCGGAGTGCGCTCGTGCTACTTGCCGTCGCCGAACAGCCTGGCCAGCAGGGCCTCCTGTTCGGCCTGGTGCAGTTTGGCGGAACCCACGGCCGGCGACGAGGACGCCGGCCGGGAGACGCGCTTCATGGTCAGGCCCTCGATGTGGTGGGGGAGCTTGAGGGCCATGAAGGGCCACGCGCCCATGTTGGCGGGCTCGTCCTGGACCCAGACGACCTCGGCGTCCGAGGGGTACTTGGCCAGCTCCGCCTTGAGCTCGTCGATGGGCGGCGGGTAGAGGCGCTCGACGCGGACCACGGCCGTGGAGGTGTCGCCGGCGGCCTTCCGCGCGTTCACCACCTCGTAGAAGATCTTGCCGGTGGTGAGCAGGATGCGCCGGACGCCGGACGGGTCGATCGTGGGATCGGAGTCCGGGATGACCGGCTGGAAGGCGCCGCCGGTGATCTCGTTCACGCGGGACGTCGCCGCCTTGAGACGCAGCAGCGACTTGGGCGTGAACACGATCAGCGGCTTGCGGCGGCCGGACAGCACCTGCCAGCGCAGCAGGTGGAAGTAGTTGGCCGGGGTGGTCGGGTAGACCACGGTCATGTTGTCCTGCGCGCAGAGCTGCAGGTAGCGCTCGATGCGCGCGGACGAGTGGTCGGGACCCTGGCCCTCGTAGCCGTGGGGCAGGAGCAGGACGACGCCGGAGCGCTGCCCCCACTTCTGCTCGCCGGAGGAGACGTACTCGTCCACGATGGACTGGGCGCCGTTGGCGAAGTCGCCGAACTGCGCCTCCCAGCACACCAGCGCGTCGGGACGGGTCATGGAGTAGCCGTACTCGAAGCCCATCGCCGCGTACTCGCTGAGCAGCGAGTCGTGCACGTAGAACTTCGACACGCCCTGCCCGAACTGCTTGAGCGGGGTGTACTCCTCGCCGGTCTTGCGGTCCACCAGCACCGCGTGCCGCTGGCCGAAGGTGCCCCGGCGGCTGTCCTGCCCGACGAGCCGGACGGGATGGCCGTCGATCAGCAGCGAGCCGAACGCCAGCAGCTCGCCGGTCGCCCAGTCGATCGCGTCGTCCTCGATGGACTGGACGCGGCGCTGCAGGATCGGCTGCAGGCGCGGGTGGACGTTGAAGCCCTCGGGCAGGCTGAGCTGCGACTCGATGATCCGCTTGACCGTCTCCGCGCTGATCGCCGACCCGGCCGAGCCGTGGTCGATCGGGATCCGCTCCTCCACGTCCGGCTTGACCACCGAGCCCGGTTCCAGGGGCCTCTTGACGGCCTCACGGGTCTCGGTGAAGGCGCGCTCCAGCTGGAGCTGGTAGTCGCGCAGGGACGCCTCGGCCTCCTCGACGGTGATGTCGCCGCGGCCGATCAGCGCCTCGGTGTAGAGCTTGCGGACCGAGCGCTTGGCGTCGATCAGGTCGTACATCAGCGGCTGGGTGAACGAGGGGTTCTCGCCCTCGTTGTGGCCGCGCCGCCGGTAGCAGACCATGTCGATCACGACGTCCTTCTTGAACGCCTGGCGGTACTCGAAGGCCAGCCGCGCCACCCGCGCGCACGCCTCCGGGTCGTCGCCGTTGACATGGAAGATCGGCGCCTGGATCATCCGGGCCACGTCGGTGGAGTAGACGCTGGAACGCGAGTACTCCGGCGCGGTGGTGAACCCGACCTGGTTGTTGATGATCACGTGCACGGTGCCGCCGGTGCGGTAGCCGCGCAGCTGGGACAGGTTCAGCGTCTCGGCCACCACGCCCTGCCCGGCGAACGCGGCGTCGCCGTGGATCAGGATGGGCAGCACGCTGAACCCGGCCTCGCCGACGTCCAGGATGTCCTGCTTGGCGCGGACCACGCCCTCCAGCACCGGGTCGACGGTCTCCAGGTGGGACGGGTTCGCCACCAGCTCGCAGTGGATCTTGGAGCCGTCGTCGGCCACGAAGTCGCCCTCGGCGCCCAGGTGGTACTTGACGTCGCCGGAGCCCTGGGCGCTGCGCGGGTCGAGGTTGCCCTCGAACTCGCCGAAGATCTGGCCGTAGGACTTGCCGACGATGTTGGCCAGGACGTTGAGGCGGCCGCGGTGGGCCATCCCGATCACGACCTCGTCCAGGTGCGCCTTGGCGGCCGAGGAGATCACCGAGTCCAGCAGCGGGATGACGGACTCGCCGCCCTCCAGGGAGAACCGCTTCTGGCCGACGAACTTGGTCTGCAGGAAGGTCTCGAACGCCTCGGCGCTGTTGAGGCGGCGCAGCACGTGCAGCTGTTCCTCGCGGGACGGCTTCTCGTGCGGGACCTCGACGCGCTCCTGGATCCAGGCGCGCTCCTCGGGGTCCTGGATGTGCATGTACTCGATGCCGACCGTGCGGCAGTACGCCATGCGCAGCACGCCCAGGATGTCGCGCAGCTTCATGGTCGGCTTGCCGCCGAACCCGCCGGTGGCGAACTCGCGCTCCAGGTCCCACAGCGTCAGCCCGTGCTGGAGGATGTCCAGGTCCGGGTGGCGGCGCTGCTTGTACTCCAGCGGGTCGGTGTCGGCCATCAGGTGGCCGCGGACCCGGTAGGCGTGGATCAGCTCGTGGACGCGCGCGACCTTGGCGACGTCGTCCTCGTGCGTGGCGGAGATGTCCTGCACCCAGCGGACCGGCTCGTACGGGATCCGCAGCGCCTCGAAGATCTCGTCGTAGAAGCCGTCCTCGCCCAGCAGCAGCTGGTGGATCCGGCGCAGGAAGTCGCCGGACTGCGCGCCCTGGATGATCCGGTGGTCGTAGGTGGAGGTCAGCGTCATGACCTTGCTGATCCCCATCCGGGACAGCGTCTCCTCCGACGCCCCGGCGAACTCGGCGGGGTACTCCATGGCGCCGACGCCGATGATCGTGCCCTGGCCGGGCATCAGCCGCGGCACGGAATGGACCGTGCCGATGGTGCCGGGGTTGGTCAGGCTGATCGTGGTGCCCTGGAAGTCCTCAAGGGTGAGCTTGTTGCCGCGCGCCCTGCGGACGATCTCCTCGTAGGCGGCCCAGAACTGGCGGAAGTCGAGGGTGTCGGCGGCCTTGATGCTGGGCACCACGAGCTGCCGGGACCCGTCGGGCTTCTGCAGGTCGATCGCCAGGCCGAAGTTGACGTGCTCGGGCCGCACCAGCACCGGCTTGCCGTCCACCTCGGAGTAGGCGCAGTTCATCTCCGGCATCGTGGCCAGCGCCTTGACGATGGCGTACCCGATCAGGTGGGTGAAGGAGACCTTGCCGCCGCGGCCGCGCTTGAGGTGGTTGTTGATGACGATCCGGTTGTCGATCAGCAGCTTGGCCGGGACGGCCCGCACGCTGGTCGCGGTCGGGACGCCGAGGCTGGCCTCCATGTTGGCGGCCGTGCGGGCGGCGACGCCGCGCAGCCGCTGCTGCTCGGCGCCCTCCGGGACGGGCGGCGGGGCCGGCTTGGCGGGAGCCGCCTTGGCCGGCTCGGGCTTGGCGGGCTCGGGCTTGGCGGCCGGGGCCTCCGCCTTGGGCGCGGCGGGGGCCGGGGGAGCCTGCGGCGCCGTGGGAGCCTGCTGTGTCGGCGGGGCCGCCGTCGTGCCGTTGGCGGCCTTGGTCACGGCCGCGCCTTCGGTGCCGGTCTGGGGCCGGGGTGCGTTGGGCGTGGCGGGGGTGGTCGCGGTGGGCCGGGTCTCCGGCCGGTAGTCCGCGAAGAAGTTCCACCACGCCTCGTCCACCGAGTTGGGATCCTCGAGGTACTTCTGGTACAGCTCGTCGACCAGCCACTCGTTGGCACCGAAGTCTGTCATCTTGGGGTCGGCACTTGATTGCGACGACTCTGTCGACACGGCGGAGATCGCCCTCTTCCGCAGCTCGCAGGTGAGTTTCTGAAACCAGTTCGGACGAGTAAAGGCTACTCGCACTTGCGCCTCGCCCATGCACGGCCGCCACGGGAGACGTCCGGGCGAGGGCCGGACCTGCCGGGCGCCCGGGGCCGCGTCCGGCAGGTACGGCGAGGCCCATGATCAATGAGTATGCGGCGGGACCGTGGGACCCTCACTGGCCTGGACCAGGACGAAACCCTGTCCCTGGTAGGCCAGTTGCATGGCCTCGCCGCTGCCCCGCCCGATCAGGGCGCCCGCCTTGAAGGTGCGGTTCACCCCGACGTGCAGGCCCTGGCTCCACGCCACGGCCGACTGGCCGTCGGCGAACGTGGGGGCGCGGCCGCAGTCGAGCATGACCGGGGTCCCGTGTGTGGTGAGCGCCACCCAGCCGGTGCCGGTCAGGGTGGTGTTGAACAGCCCGCCCGCGGCGATGCCCGCGCCCTGCACGCGCTGGATGTCGGACTGAAGGTGGGCGTCGTAGGCCAGGATGTTCTTGCCGTTGACCGTGATGCCCTCGTTCTCCAGGTAGAACAGGTGGATGTCGTCGGCGTCGTTGGCCAGGAACAGCAGGCCCTGCCCCTTGACGCGCATGGTGGGCACGCCCTCGCCGGTGACGGCCTTCTTGATGAACTTGCCGATGCCGCCGGCGCCCTCGTAGTCGAACTCCATCTGGCCCTGGAACGCGACCATGGAGCCCTGCCGGGCGAGCACGTCGCCGTTGAGATGGACTCTGAGCATCTTGGAGTTCTGGAGCGCGAAGTGGCCGGGAAGCTGTTGGCCCTGCTCCATGTTGTTGAAGAAGTTGCTGCGCATGGGAGTGCGGCCTCGCCTTTCCTGTCGTGCAGAGGGACTTGAGAGGGACTTGAGAGGGACTCGGTCTCGGATCGACGACCCGTCAGCATAACGACAGGTCGTGGCCAGTTTTGAACTAATTGACCGGACGCGCAATCCGAACGCCCGGTTCCACCGAACTACCGGTGTGAGTGATGACCCGGCTCTCGCGGCCGACCGGGCGGCGCCGACCCAGCGTGTGGTCGCGCGGCGCTACCGTCTGCTCGCCGAGCTGGGCCGAGGCGGCATGGGCATCGTCTGGCGAGCCCGGGACGAGATCCTGGACAGGGAGGTCGCCGTCAAGGAGGTGCTCATGCCGGCCGGCCTCACGGAGTCCGAGCGGGCCGCGATGGCCCAGCGCTCGGTCCGTGAGGCCCGGTCGGCGGCCAGGTTGTCCCACCCAGGGGTTGTCACGGTCTTCGACGTCGTCGTCGAAGAGGCCCGCCCCTGGGTGGTGATGGAGCTGGTCAGGGGAGATTCCCTGAACCAGGTGATCCGGCGGGAGGGGCCGCTCCCGCCGGATCGCGCCGCCAGGATCGGGCTGCAGCTCCTGGGGGCGCTGGGGGCGGCGCACGCGGCGGGCATCCTGCACAGGGACGTCAAGCCGGCGAACGTGCTGCTGGAAGGCCCCGGGGATCGCGCGGTGCTGACCGACTTCGGCATCGCGGTCATCGAAGGGGAGGCCACCCTGACCCAGGACGGGAGCGTGCTCGGTTCTCCCGCCTACATCGCGCCCGAACGGATGCGCGGTGGGCGTGCGAGCCCCGAGTCCGACCTCTGGGCGCTGGGAGCCACCCTCTATGCGGCGGTCGAGGGCCGCGCCCCGTTCCACCGGGACGACCCGGTGGCGGTGTTCGGCGCTGTCCTGACCGAGGAGCCGGATCCGCCGGTACGCGCCGGGCCGCTGCGCCCGGTGCTCGACGGCCTGCTCCAGAAAGACCCGGCGCGGCGGATGCAGGCCGGTGTCGCGGAGGCGATCCTCATGGCGGTCGGTGGTGACGATCCGGATCCGTCCTGGCCTGTGCCGGGTCGTCAGACCCCCGCTCCGCCCGGTTTCGCCTTTCCGCCCGCGCCCGGCCCCGCCGCGCCGGCCGGGCCGGTGCCGCCGCCGCCGAGCCCGCCCGCGGCGGCGGCCACCGGCCCCCAGTCCGCGGCGGTGCCGCCCCCGGGCCCGCCTCCGGTGGTCACGGCGCAGGTGGCACGGGACACCGGCCGTATCGAGCAGGTCCCGACCGGGCCGCGGCGAACGGGACGGCCGCCCGCGGCCCCCGGGCGGGACCGCTCCGAGACGCGGTGGCGGATCGGCGGCCTCATGGTCTATCTGGGAATGGCGCTGCTGGTGGCGGGCGTCCTGGTGGTCATGCTCACGATGTGACGAGCCGGTCCCTGGAGTGCGGGGCGTCCCAGTCCATGATCGGGCCCTTGGGGACGACGCCGGACGGGTTCACGTTCCGCTGCGTCATGTAGTAGTGGCGCTTGATGTGGTCGAAGTTCGTCGTCTCCCCGAAGGCGGCGATGGAGTACAGGTCCCGGGCGTACGCCCAGAGGCCGGGGTAGTCGACCAGGCGGCGCAGGTTGCACTTGAAGTGCGAGTAGTACACCGCGTCGAAGCGGGCCAGCGTCGGGTACAGCCGCACGTCCGCCTCCGTCAGCCGGTCGCCGAACAGGTAGCGGCGGCCGACCAGGCGCTCCTCCAGCATGTCCAGCGTCTCGAACAGGGCGTCCACGGCCTTGTCGTACGGCTTCTGCGCGGTGGCGAAGCCGCACTTGTAGACCCCGTTGTTGACCGTGTGGTAGACGCGCTCGTTCAGCTCGTCGATCTCGGGACGGAGCCGTTCCGGGTACAGGTCGGGGGCGCCCTCGCGGTGGTAGGCGGCGAACTCCGTCTCCATCATGATCGTGATCGCCGGGAAGTCGTTGGTGACCAGGCGCCGTGTCACGCCGTCCCAGACGCACGGCACGGTGTAGCGGCCCTCGTACGAGGGGTCCCTGGCCAGGTACAGCTCGGACAGGAAGGTCGCGCCGGTCACCGGGTCGGGCTCGGGGAACCGCCAGCCGCGCTCGTCCCTGATCGGGTCGACCACCGCGAGGGAGATCACCTCCTCGAGCCCGAGCAGCCGCCGGACGATCATCGTCCGCTGCGCCCACGGGCAGGCGTAGGAGACGATCAGCCGGTACCGGCCGGGCTCGGCGGGGTAGCCGCTGCTCCCGTCCGCGGTGATCCTGTCGGTGAACCGGTTGGGCTGCCGGACGAAGCCGCCTCCGGTGATCTCCCTCTCGACCGTGGTCATGACGCGGTCCTCCCTCGGGCCTTTCCTCTCAGAACCCGCCTACCCGCCCGGGCCATTCCGCTCAGGTACGGCGCGGCCGGGTGCAGGCCCGGCCGGTGATCAGCGGAAGGTCGAGGTGGGTGCGGATGCCGGGCTCGGCGGCGCACACCACGGGGATGGCGTTGAGCGCGTGCGCCGCGGCGGCCGAGGTGCCGTTGGACACCCATTCCGGATCGGTGGTCAGGGTGATCGAGGGGCGGCCCTCCACCCGGACCGCGTATCCCGGCGGCCCCCATTCGGGGACGCGCGTGGCGTCGGCCTTGTAGACCAGCTCGGTGGTGATGGCGGGGCGGCCCCCGGCCATCCCGCTGAACGTCCAGCGCGACGCGGCGATGGTGCCCTTGGCGATGGTCCCGGACGCGATCGTGAACTCGGCGGGCGCCGGCCGGTAGGCCAGGTCGACGTCGATCTCGTCCAGCGCGAGGTCCAGCCCGGCCGCCACCAGGTGCAGGCTCTCGGCCACCAGCGCCTGCATCGCGGCGCGCGTGGTCCGCAGCGCCCGCAGGTACGCCTCCTCGGACTTGCCGAAGCCGATCATGTCGCGGACCATCCGGCGGGACGGGTGGCCGGAGAAGTCCGAGCACTCCCGCGCGTACACGTGCGTGATGCCGCGCGACAGCCGCGACAGGGTCAGCGGCATGAGGTCGGACATGAACCCGGGGTTGACGCCCGTCCCGTGCACCGAGACGCCGCCGCGCTTGCAGGCGTCCTCCAGGTCGGCGACCAGGCGGGAGCCGTGGACGTAGGGGTAGACGTAGCCGTGCGTGGCGATCACGTTCTTGCCGGACGCGAGCAGGGCGCACACCGTGTCCAGCTCGGAGAACGGGTCCTTCGACGGGCTCGGGGCGTACACGACGCAGTCGGCGTCCAGGTCGAGGATGTCCTGCGGGTCGGCGGTGGCGGTGACGCCCACGGGCCCGTGCCCGGCCAGCACGCCCACGTCCTGGCCCGCCTTGGCGCGGTCGTACACGAGCGCGCCCGCCAGCTCGAACCCGGGCCGTTCCAGGACGCCGCGGATGACGCTGCGGCCCAGCGCTCCGGTGGCCCACTGGACGACGCGGAACGGCCGGGTGCCGCCGGGTCCGCTCACCAAAGGTCCGCTCATGGACGGTCTCCGTCGTCGGCGCACGGGTGGTCGGGAAAGCTTACGCCCAAGGTTCCCGAGAAAGAACGAATTATGGCGACTTTCTCCGAGATTGCCGTTTCGTGGTGGAAAAAAGACAACCCGGGGTGGAGCCCCCCTCCTGCCGCGCCGGGGGGCCGAAGCCGAGCGCGATTCGGTCGGGTGGTACCCCTTAGGGAACCCGGGTGATTTCCTAGGGTCACGCAGCCGCTGCGATGTAGAGGAGACAGGATGTCGGAACTGCGCTACGACGGTCGCGTCGCCATCGTCACTGGAGCCGGTCACGGGCTGGGCCGCCGGCACGCGCTGGAACTGGCCGAGCGCGGCGCCAAGGTGGTCGTCAACGACCTCGGCGGGGACCGGTCCGGCGTGGGTTCCTCGTCGGGTCCCGCCCAGGACGTGGTCGAGGAGATCAAGAAGGGCGGCGGCGAGGCCGTGGCCAACCCCGACAACGTCGCCACCGAGGACGGGGCGCGCGCCATCGTGCAGACCGCGCTGGACGCCTTCGGCAGGATCGACATCCTGGTCAACAACGCCGGAATCCTGCGCGACAGGTCGTTCAAGAACATGACGCCCGAGGAGTACGACTCGGTGATCGCCGTGCACCTGCGCGGCTCGTTCCTGGTCTCCAGCTTCGCTTGGCCGCACCTGCGCGAGAACGGCTACGGCCGCATCGTCAACACCTCGTCGCCGGCCGGCCTCTACGGCAACTTCGGCCAGGCCAACTACGCCACCGCGAAGATGGGCCTGGTGGGCTTCACCAAGACGCTGGCCCAGGAGGGCGCCAAGTACAACATCAAGGCCAACGCGATCGCCCCCGTCGCCGCCACCCGCATGACCGAGGACCTGCTGCCCGCCGACTTCCTGGGCAAGCTGGGCGTGGAGAAGGTCACGCCGCTGGTGGCCTTCCTCGTCCATGAGAGCAACGAGGAGACCGGCCAGGTCTACACGGTCGGCGGCGGCCGGATCGCCAAGATCGTCATCGGCGAGGGCCCCGGCCACGCCTGGAAGGACGCCTTCTCGGCGGAGGACGTCCGGGACAACTGGGCCGCCATCAACGCCGCCGAGCCCCTCTCCGTCTACCGGAACCCGGGTGAGCAGATGGCCCCGCTCATCCAGCACCTGTCGTCCTGACCGGGTGGACGTCCCTTGAACGCGATCAAGCTCGACCGGGGGGACCGGGTGGCGACCGTCACCCTGTCCCGCCCGGAGCGGCTGAACGCCGTCACCGGCGAACTCAACGAGGAGCTGCTGGACGTCCTCGACGACCTGGCCAAGGACACCGCGACGCACGTCGTGATCCTCACCGGCGAGGGCCGCGGCTTCTGCTCGGGCATGGACCTGATGGGCGGCGACGGCGGCCACGACGGAACGGGCCGGGTCCAGCGCCTCCACCACGGCATCTCCCGGGGCGCCGAGGTCACCGCCCGGCTCCGCGAGATCCCGCAACCGGTGATCGCCGCACTGCACGGCCCGGTCGCCGGCATGGGCGTCTCCTGGGCTCTGGCCTGCGACCTGCGCGTCGCCGACCCCACCACCCGCTTCGTGGTGCCGTTCACCGACCTGGGCCTCTCGGCGGGCGACTGCGGCCTCTCCTGGCTGCTCCCACGCCTGGTCGGCCCCGCCCGCGCCGCCGAGATCTCCTACCGGGCCCAGCGCTTCGACCTGGACCGCGCCCGCGACCTCGGCCTGATCACCGAGGTCGCCGAAGAAGGCAAGGACCTGGAGAGCGCCCTGGCCCTGGCCGCCGAACTCCTGACCAAGTCCCCCTACGGCCTGCGCCGCACCAAGGAACTGCTGAACCTCTCCCTGGACGCCCCCGGCCTGCGACGCCACCTGGCCATGGAGACCGGCATCCAGACCCTGGCCTTCTTCACCGAAGACCTGGCCGAAGGCATGACCGCGACCCTGGAGAAGCGACCCCCCACCTTCAAAAACCGCTGAAAGCAAAACCCCCAACGGGG
>NZ_JBIMPP010000075.1:0-35431 GCF_043906805.1 Actinomadura sp. SCN-SB
ACGACAAGCGACGAGCCGCCAGGCGAGGAGCGCAGCTCGCGCTTGCAATAAATATGTAGGGTTTTTTAGGCGGGCCAGGTTGGGGGGCGTTTTTCTAGGAAGGCGGTCATGCCTTCCTGGGCTTCGGGGGTTTGGCTGGAGGCGGCCATGACCTCTATCGCGTAGAGGTAGGCGTCCTGCTCGGGGCGGTCCAGTTGTGCGTAGAGGGCTTGTTTGCCCAGGGCCTTGCTGCGCGGGCTGCCCTTTGTGGCGCGTTGCAGGAGGGTGAGGGTGGCCTTTTCCAGTTCGTCGTCGGGGACGGCGTAGTTGATGAGGCCCCATTCGGCGGCGGTGCGGGCGTCGATGACGTCTCCGGTGAGCGCCATCTCCATGGTGCGCTTGCGGCCGATGTTGCGGGAGATCGGGACCATGGGGGTGTGGCAGAACCAGCCGCCTTTGCCTCCCGGGGCGGCGAAGCCGGCGCTTTCGGCGGCCACGGCCAGGTCGCAGGCGGCGACGAGCTGGCAGCCGGCGGCGGTGGCCAGCGCGTGGACGCGGGCGACGACGACCTGCGGGACGGACTGGATCGTGCGCATGAGGTCGGCGCAGGTTTGCAGGAGGGAGCGGACGTCGGCGTGGGACGCCCCGGCCATGTCGGCGAAGTCGTGACCGGCGGAGAACACCGGGCCGTTCGCGGCCAGGATGATGCCGAGCGCGTCGGTCGCGGCCACGTCCTGGAAAGCGCGGGTGAGGTCGAGGAGGAACTCCCGGGAGAGTGCGTTGCGCCTCCGGGGGCGGTCCATCGTGATGGTGGTGTAGGCGCCGTCGCGTTGGACGAGGACATCACTCATACGAGTGACGCTACGTCAACCACGCTTCGCCCGCACGGACGCCTTACTGTCCCTAGGCTTGGGCCTTCGGCGGAAAATCGATGGAAAGGCGCGTGACGGCAGGTGGTGGAGTCCATCGCCGAGGGAAAGCTTCGTGGTGGCCGGCACGGGCTGCCGCGCGGTGTGGTACGGGACAACCAGCGTCGCCGGATCCTGGCCGGGGTCGTGCATGCGGTGGGGGAGCTCGGCTATGCCCGGATGACGGTGGAGAGCGTCATCGCTCGCGCGGAGGTGTCCCGCCGCACGTTCTACGAGCATTTCAGGAACAAGGAGGAGGCGTTCCTGGCCGCGTACGACCATGTCATGGAGGGCATGATGCGGCGGACCACGGAGGCGTACGTGTCGGTGGAGGGGAGTCCCGGGCGGTTCGGCGCCGGGCTGCGCGCCTTCCTGGAGGCACTCGCCGCCGACCCGCACGCGGCGCGGATGTGCATCGTGGAGGTGAAGGCCGCGGGCCGGGACGCCATGGCACGCAGGGACGCGGTGCTGCGCACGTTCACCGGGCTGCTGGCACCGGAGATGGGAGAGCCGGATGACCGTATGCCGGAGCTGACCGTGAACGGGCTGTACGGGGTCGTGCACGCGCGTGTGGAGGCGGGGCGGGCAGCCGATCTGCCCGCGCTGGTCCCGGCGCTGGTGCCGGAACCGGACCGCCCGTCGTGATGTCGGATCCGCGTCGTACGGTAGGCATGGTCGACGGACGCGCCAAGGGGGTACGGCCTTGAAGCTGCTCACCGCCACTAACGTCAGCCAGGGGTACCGCGACAACGACTTCGCCCTGTGTGTGGAGGGTGAGCTCGTGCACATCGGCGAGGTCTGCGCGCGTGACAAGGGGAATCCGGACGGCGGCTGCGGGTGCGGGCGCTCGTTCGCGGGGCTCAACTCGCACCTGGCCACCACGACGGCGATGGTGCGGGAGATTCCCGGGTTCACCGACGACGACTATGTGCTGGCGCTCCGCTCCAGCCTGGAACAGCAGGGCTGCGACGCGTCGTTCGCCGAGCACGAGGCCGCGCTGCTGCGGATCCTGGTGCGCGACTGGCCGGTGGGGGTGATCGTCGAGCGGCGGCTGGATGAGATCGTGGTACGGCAGGTCGTCCAGCCGTGAGAAGGAGAGGCCGCTGTGCTCGTCGCGTTCTCGGTGACCCCGCTCGGCACGGGGGAGGAGGTGGGGGAGGCCGTCGCCGAGGCCGTCCGCGTGGTGCGGGCCAGCGGCCTGCCCAACCGCACGGACGCCATGTTCACGACCATCGAGGGTGAGTGGGACGAGGTGATGGCCGTGGTGAAGGCCGCGACGGAGGCGGTGTCGGCGAGAGCGCCGCGGGTCAGCCTCGTGTTGAAGGCCGACATCCGGCCCGGTGCGGTGGACGCGCTCAACGCCAAGGTGGAGAGCGTGGAGCGGTACCTTTCGGGCGACCGCTAGGCGTCGAGCCAGGCGGCGATGTCCTCGTCGGTGGGGGGTAGCAGGCACCACAGGGCTTCCTGGGTGGACGAGCACAGGGGGACCGCCTCGTCCATGCGCAGGATCCGGAACATCTGCGCGGCGAACGGCCGCATCCCCACCAGCGCGAGGCCCGTCCCGCACTGAAGGCCCCGCCGGGCGGTGGCCGCGATGATGCGCAGCCCCTCGGCGTCGAAGAACGAGACGCCGGAGACGTCCAGGACCAGCGGGCGTTTGGAGACCAGCGCGTACAGGTGGCCGCGGATCGGCGGGGCCGACACCAGGTCCATCTCACCCGACAGCAGAACGCCGGTGTGGCGCTCGCCTTCCATGACGACCATGTCGACGGCGATGTCCTTCACGGCGTCCTCACTCCGGCTTGTGATGACACGGGCTCATCAAGTGAAGCAGGAGTTTCCGCGTGAGTCACCGCCGCGCGCCGCCCACTGCCGTATGTGATCGACCCCTCACATTCCGCACACGCTTCCGTTAAGGTTTGCCGGAAGGGACGTTCGCCGTCCAGGAGGGCGCCCCGGCACGCCGATTGTGGAGGAACGCGCGGTGCTCGTGCTCCCGCTGGTCGCCTGGATGTACGTCTGCGCTGTGGTCGCGCTCGCGGCAGGGGTCATCGCGACCGCGTCGTACGACAGGCTGGACTGGCCGACGCTGGTGGTGACGGCCGTGCTGTTCCTGGTCTGCGACTCGGTGCCGGCCCGGCTCAGCGTCCGCAGGGCGCGGGTGTCGCTGAGCTTCGCCGCCAGCCTGGCCACGGTGGTGCTGCTGGGCCCGGCGTGCGCGGCGCTGCTGGGGATCTGCGCGGTCGTCACCGGGCAGCGTTCGGTGCCGTTCGTCAAGCGGCTGTTCAACGGCGCCCAGTTCGCCCTCAGCGGGTACGCGGCGGGCGTGGTGTTCTGCCTGCTGGCGGGTGACCGGGCGGGGCTGGGCCAGGAGGGGTGGCTGGAGCGGGTGATCGGGCCGTTCCTGGGCGCTCTCGTGACCTTCGTTCTGGTGAACCTCGCGCTGATGGGCGGTGTCCTGCTGCTGAGCAGGCAGGCGACGGTGCGCGAGCTGCTGAGCGGCAGCGGCCCGCTGGTGTTCGGCTGCCTCGGGTACGGGATGGTGGGGCTCCTGGTCGCCGGTCTGTGGGCGCACGAGGGGATCGGGCCGCTCGCGGCGGTGCTGGTGTTGCTGCCGTTGTTCGTCGCGCGGTGGGCGTTCGAGCAGACGCGGGCGCAGCGGCAGGCGCACGCGGCGACGCTGGCGGCGTTGTGCCAGGCGGTGGAGACCAAGGACTACTACACGCGTGGTCATTCGGAGCGGGTGTCGCGCGGGTCGGTGATGATCGCGCAGGAGATCGGGATGCGGTCGGACCGGGTGGAGGCGATCCGGTACGCGGGGATGCTGCACGATGTGGGCAAGCTCGGCGTCCCGACCAAGGTGCTGCAGAAGACCGGCCCCATGTCGGAGGACGACCTGGCGGCCATCCAGCTGCATCCGATGCGGGGGCTGGAGATCGTGCGGGACATCGGCTTCCTGGACGAGGCGCTGGCCGGGATCATGCACCACCACGAGAAGATGAACGGCCGCGGCTATCCGATGGGGCTGGCCGGTGACGAGATCCCCGAGTTCGCCCGGATCATCGCGGTGGCGGACGCGTTCGACGCGATGACGTCCAACCGGTCCTACCGCGCCGCCTGCACGATCGAGGAGGCCGTCGTGGAGCTGCGGCGCTGCGCGGGCGACCAGTTCGACCCGGTGATGGTGGAGTCGTTCGTGCGCGCCCTGGACCGGCTCGGCTGGGAGCTGCCGGGGCCCGTCTCCGTTCCCGGCGACGCCGAGGTGGCGCAGCAGGACCACGACGACCCCACGGCGCCCCTGGAGGTGCAGTAGCGCGCAGCGTGCCTGTGGCGGCGCGGACTCTGTACGAGGCGGAGAGATCTTCGTACCGTGGTCTGTCCCCGCGAGCACGAATGAGCGTTCCGGAGGATTCCGGTGGGCATGTCCACGGCGGTCACCGCGACCGTGGCGGCGCTGCGGCGCGAGGCCGACGGGGTCGTCGACACGGTCGTCGACAGGATCGTGGCCGAGATCCCGTCGTACGCGGCGGTGCCGCGTGAGCGGCTGCGCCTGGGGATCGCGGTCAGCGTGCGGGACGGGCTGGGCCACCTCTTCGGCGTCGAGGCCGGGGCGTTTCCCGCCTTCACGGAGGAGGACGCGGCGGCCGTGGGCGCGGACCGGGCGGACCGGGGCATTCCGGTGGAGGATCTGCTGCACGCCTACCGCATCGGCATCCGCACGGTCTGGGAACGGTTCACCGAGGAGGCCCGCCGCAACGGCGTCGAGCCCGACGCGATCCTGGCCCTGTCCGACCGCGTGTGGGACTGGGCGGACGCAGCGATGCTGCGGGCCGCACGTGAGCACCGCCGGGTCGACCTGGAGGCGGCCCTGGACGCCGAGCAGAAGCGTGGCGCGTTCGTGCGCGCGTTGCTGTCGGGCACCCTGGATCGTTCCGTGCTCACTTTGCAAGCGGCCGCGTTCGGCTTGGACCCGGACCGGTACTACCTGCCGTTCCGTGCCAGAAGCGGGAAGGACGCACGCGCCCTGGTGGCGTTACTCGTGCCGTACTTCCCGCACACGACCCCACCGGTGACGCTGTTCGACGGGGACGTGGCGGGGCTGCTCGCCCGTCGCCCGTCGCCCCGGCTGCGCGGCGACGCCGTGGTCGGGATCGGTCCCGCGGTGCGCCCGGCGGAGGCGGTGGACGCCTTCGACCGTGCCACGCGGGCACTGGACACGGCGTGGCGCTTCGGCATGACCGGGGTGTTCGATCTGGCGGATCTCGGCCTGCACGCGGCGGTCGTCGCCGAGGCCGAGATCGGGATGCTGCTGCACGAGCGGTACCTGACCCCCGTGCGCGACCTGCCCGACATAGAGCGCACCGTCGTCACGTACCTGGAAGGCGGCATGCATGTGGAGGACGCGGCCAGGGCGCTGTTCGTCCACCCCAACACGTTGCGCAACAGGCTGCGCCGGTTCGAGGAGCTGACGGGCGCGGACCTGCGCGACCACCGTACGCTCGCCGAGCTCTGGTGGGCGTTGGCCCACCAGAGGCTCGGCAGGTAGCGGTCAGGGCGTGATGACGCAGGGGCCGCCGCCGCACACGTCGATCACGCGCCCCGTGCTGAGGAACACCGCTTTCTGGCGGCGTGCATCGGGGTTGCTGCGCGGATGCGAGTGCGGGTCGGTCCCCTCGGTCGGCGGGGTGTTGGTCAGGGGCGGCACGGGCGCACCGCTGTCCCAGATGACCAGCGCGGACCCCTTGTAGGGGTACGAGCGGATCGGCGCGATGCCCCAGTACGGCACCTTGTCGGGGAGGCGGCCGGGCCGGACGGCGGGCCAGTGGATGCGCGCGCCTATGGTGCGGGCCTCGACCTCGGCGGCCACCGGGGCGACCTGGTGGTCTCCGAAGGCGACGTGCATCAGCACCTTGTGCGACGGCGTCCTGGGCAGGGGACGGTCCGTCATGTGCTGGGCGTAGCCGTTGGCCTCGCCGCGGTCCCAGAGCATCTGGATGAGCCCGAACGCGATCTGCTGGTCGAGCTTGTCCGGGTAGGCGGCGTTCAGGACCTGCTCGAACGGCGGGAAGTCGGCGCTGCGGTTGAGCAGCGTGCTGTAGTTCATCCCCGGGACGCCGAGGACGGCACGCCGGATGTCGGGGGAGACGGCGGTGAGCGCGCCGCCCATGATGCCGCCCTGGCTGTTGCCGTCGAAGGTCAGTTGCGCCCTGGTGTCGATGAGGGGTGCGCCGTCGTCGTCCTGGAACGTTTCGTGCCCGGTGAAGCCGCGCGTCATGGCGCGTCCGAGGAAGATGAAGTTCAGCATCGACTGCTGGGTGCGGTCCGCGATGGTCTGGAACCGGGTGAGGTCGGTCAGCGCCGACAGGACGTTCGGTATGTCCTCGTTCGCCATCCCGATCCACTTGGTGGCGCAGAACGCGAAGCCGTGCTCGGACGCCATGTCCTTGACGTTGCCCGCGCCCACCTCTCCTTCGCTGCCGAGCAGTCCGTGCCCGTACAGCGCGGGGCGTGCGGGCTTGCCGCCGAACGCCGAGCGCGGGATCTCGCACTGGAACGGCACCGTCTGCGTGTTCCCGGGCAGCCGCGCGGGCTTCCCGTCGCGCCCGTAGTGGAACTTCGATCCGGGCGGCCCGCCGGGAAGGTCGAGGTAGCTGGGGACGTGCAGGAGGCCCTTGACCTCGCGTCCGATGCGGGCGTCGACGTCGTCGGTCACCTGCGTGACCTGGAAGGAGGGGGAGGAGCGGCCGAGCCGGTCCAGAGCGTCGTCACGGATGTGCAGCATGCGCCCGGCCAGGCTCTGCCGGCTGGCGACGGTGAAGTCCCACGCGAGGTAGAGCCCGTCCAGACGGACGCCGTTGCGCTTCAGGTCGCGCAGCACGTCGCGGGTGGCCCGCTGCCGTTCGTGCAGCGGGTCGCGGCGCGGCAGCGGACGCCCCAGGATCTTGGCGAACGCCGCGTTCGGCGCGATCCGCGCGCCCGCCGCGTCCCTCAGGTCGCGCAGCGCCACCACGTACCGGTGCCCTTCGCGGAAGTTGCGCGCGGGCCGTACGATCAGCGCCCGCCGCTCGGGACGGTCGGCGTTCGCGTCCAGCTCCGCCCAGTACGGCCAGCGCTCGCCGGTCTCGGTGTCGACGATGACGATCGGCGCGTCCCGGCGCAGCGACGCGCCGATGTCGGTGATCGGCGCGGCGCCGCTGCGCGCCAGGTCGACGCCGGGGACGTGGGTGAGCAGCGCCGAGCCGGGCGAGAACCCGTCGGCGCGGTTCCACTCCGCGGGCTGGATCGGCCGGCCGAGCGTGTTGCGCAGCGTGGTGGTCATGTGGACGCGGCGGCCGGTGGGGGTGGATCGGTCCCGCACCGTGTACCGGTCGCTGGGGAACGGCAGAAGGCACGCCGCCGGGTCGATCGGGTCGCAGCCGTCGCCGGTGCCGGGGGACGCGCCCGGTGGCGCGGCCGGGGCCGGATCGGCGGCGGCGGGGGGCGGGAAGGCGACGCCGGGCAGGGCCGCCCCGCCGGTGAGCACCGTGACGAGCGAGATGGCCAACGCCACGCGCGGAACCAAGGCACGCAAGGCCGACCTCCGTGTGGGGTGGGGGACGCCGTGTACGTCCGGAGTGATCAGACCCCATCCGGGACGAACCGGTCAACGGCCGTTGCCGACAGCGGACGGCGGCAAGCGTTGTGCGATCGCACCAGACGATCCGCGGGCCCGGATGTTCCGGGCACGTTAAATCTGGGGCGCGCGGCGTTGTGGATGGGTTTCGGGGGTTCTCAAGACGCGATTACGGGGCGATAGTTGGGGCCGTCGCCAGCGACGATATGGACATAGTGGCTAGAAGGGGCATTCATGGACACCGTCCCCACCCTCGATCTCACCCCCTGGTTCCACGGAGATCCGGACGACCGTAAAGAGGTGGCCGCGCGGGTCGACGCGGCGCTGACCGAGATCGGCTTCCTGGTGGTCACCGGGCATGGCGTCCCGTCGGACCTGCGGGAACGGATCAGGGAGGCGGCCAAGCGGTTCTTCGCCCAGCCCGAGGAGGTGAAGCGGGCCTACGCCGCCACGGTGGGGGAGCGAGGCTGGCTGCCGCCGGGTGTGGAGGCCAACGCCTACGCGGAGGGCACCGAGACACCGCCCGACCTCAAGGAGACGTTCGCCGCGGGCGCCGACCGGCCCATCGGGCATGAGCTGTACGACGCCGAATGGTTCCGCCCCAACGTCTGGCCTTCGGAGGTCCCCGAGCTGGAGGGGCTCCTTACCGACTACATGGCGAGGATGCGCGCCCTCTCCGACGAGTTGCTCGCGCTGTGCGCGACCGCGCTCGGCTTGGACGCGGGCTACTTCGCCCCGTACACCGAGCACTCCTCCTACACGCTCAACATCAACCGCTACCCGCCGCTGTCGCAACTCGGTACGCCCGAGCCGGGGCAGTTCCGGATCGGCCCGCACACCGACTTCGGCACCGTCACCGTGCTCGACCGGCAGCCCGGCGCGGGAGGGCTCCAGGTCTACTCGGAGGAGGCGGGCTGGGTTGACGCCCCCTACACGGAGGACTCGTTCACCATCAACACCGGCGACCTGCTGGCCGTCTGGTCGGGGAACCGCTGGAAGTCCAACCGGCACCGTGTCCTGCCGCCCGACCCCAGCGCGCCCGACGAGGAACTGGTGTCGCTCATCTTCTTCTACGAGTGCAACCCCGACGCCTGGGTGGAGCCGCTGCGCCCGCCCATCGGCCGCACGACCCTGGACCCGGTACGCGCCCACGACTTCCTGATGGAACGGCTCGACGCCATCACCGTCGGCTGACCGAACGAGAGGAAAGGCCATGACCGACGTGAAGGCCGGAGGCGCCCAGGCCGTCTCCGAGGCCGGATTGGTCGTCCGGGAAGCCGAGTACGGCGACAAGCTCGCGGCGGTGGAGCCCGGTGGCGCCGAGTACATCCCGCTCGACCAGCGCCACGGAACACCGCTCAAGCTCTTCTGGACGTGGACGTCGCCCAACCTGGAGTTCGCCACCGTCTTCCTGGGCGTGCTCGCCGTCGCCGCGTTCGGGCTGAACTTCTGGCAGGCGGTCGCCGCGGCCGCCCTGGGCAGCGCGCTGGGCGCGCTGTCGCACGCCGTCCTGTCCGCACGAGCGCCCAAGCATGGCGTGGGCCAGATGGTGCTGGGACGCGTCCCGTTCGGGTTCCGCGGCAACGCGCTGCCCGCCGGGCTCAACACCATCGCCGGTGGCATCGGCTGGTTCGCCGTCAACAGCGTCAGCGCCGCCCTGGCGCTGTCCACGCTGACGGGCCTCCCCAAGGCGCTGTGCCTGTTCGCCGTGGTGGTGATCCAGGTCACCGTCGGGTTCTTCGGGCACAACTTCGTGCACACCGTGGAGCGGTACGCCTTCCCCGTGCTCGCCGTGGTGTTCGTGCTCGCCTCGATCGTCATCCTCAGCAAGGCGAACTTCGGCGCCCCGGCGAGCGGCGAGGGCGGCGGCCTGGGCGGGTTCCTCATCGCCACGGCCGCCGCGTTCGGGTACGCGGCGGGCTGGAACCCCTACGCCGCCGACCTCACCCGCTACCTGGCGCCCGACACCCCCAGGCTCCCGGTCGCGCTGTTCGCCGGGCTGGGCATCTTCGTCGGCTGCACGGGCCTGCAGATCGTGGGGGCCGCCGCGGTGACCATCGGCGGCGACGCGCTGGGCGACCCGACCGGCACGTTCACCGGCCACATGCCCACGCTGATCGGCGACCTCACGCTGCTGGCGGTCACGCTCGGCGCGATCTGCGCCAACGCCATCAACGTCTACTCCGGCTCGATGTCGTTCGTCACCATCGGGGTGAAGCTGCCGATGGCGTTGCAGCGGGCGATGGTCGCGCTGGTGTTCGGCGTCCTCGGCCTGGTCGTCGCCTACTTCGGGCTGGACGACGCGGGACACGACTACGAGGCGTTCCTGCTGATCATCGCGTACTGGATCGGTCCCTGGCTCGGCGTCATCTTCATGGACATGTGGCTGCGCCGCGGTCAGCCCATCGACGGGCTCCTGTACGACACGACCCACCGCAACCTGGCCGGGCCCATCGCGATGGCCGTCGGCATCGTGGTGTCGGTCGCGCTGTTCTGCAACCAGGAGCTGTACGTCGCTCCCGTGCCGAAGAACGTCCCGGAGGTCGGCGACATCACCTTCGCCGTGGGATTCGTGCTGGCGGCGCTGGTGTACGCCGCTTTGCGTCGGCTCCCGGGCCGTACGAGCGCAGCACCACAGGAGTCCTGAGCGCGTCCTCCACCGCGGCCACCGGGTCTCCGAGCCGCGTGTAGACGGGACGAGCCTTCAGGAGCCGTTCGGTGAGGGCGGCCTGGCCTGCCAGGTCGCCCTTCACCGTTGTGGGGACGCGGTCCAGGTCTTCGTAGGCGACGCACAGGCGAAGGTCGTCGCGCGCCTGCGCCACGTCCATATGGGTCAGGGCGAGCCCGTCGACCGGCCCGGTGACCTCCAGCGCGTAGCGGAGGGCCACCGCGTCGAGGTGGCCGACACGGAACGTCCCCTGCCAGCGTCCCGTCCCGTTGTGGCGATCCGGCAGATCGGCCGTCAGGGCGGGGTCCTCGGTGACGAACGGGCCGGGGCCGTGGCGGGTGGCGTACGTACGGAGCACGCCGAGCCGGTACGCGGTGCCCCTCCCGAGCCCGGCCTCGCCCAGGAGGGTCTCCGCGTTCTCGAACGTGGTCGTGGACCACGTCGTGTACGGGTGGAAGCCGTGCCACTCGTCCAACAGCACTCCCTGCGCGCCCTCGAACACCACGGGGCGGGTGCGGAGCAAGCGTGAAAGGTAGTCGCCCCCCACGACGCGTACTCGTTCGGCGAAGGCCGTGAAGGCGTCCACACAGTCGTCTACGGCGGGGACGGGCGCGCCCTGCGGGAACTCGTCGCGGTACCAGTCGTGCAGGGCCGTCAGAGCGTGCCGCAGGCGGGCAGGGGAAAGACAGTCGCCCACCCGGGGCGCGTCCTCGTGCGAGAGAGAGTAGGCGACTGTCTCGCCGATGCCCATCCCGCACGAGCCGTGCCGGGCCGCACCCCGGGCCACCTCCCGTTCACGGTTGGCGGCCCGGTGATACGGGGTGGTGAGCAACGCGAGCTCGTCGACGGTCAACCGGTCGAGCGCGTCGCCCACCCCGAGCGCGCGCAGATGCTCGGCCTCCCCGGCGAGCGCGAGCGGGTCGACCAGCATGAAGCGGGACAGGTGCGTGCGCACGCCCGGCGTGAACGTGCCGGACCCGAACTGGGCGAAGGTGTGGTGCCGCCCGTCCGGTGCCACCACGTTGTGCGCGGCCTGCGCGCCCCCGTTGAAACGGACCACGGTGTGGACCGGCTCAGGTCCCCGCGCGCAGAGCCAGTCCACCACCGTGCCCTTGCCGGCGTCCCCGTAACCGAGGTCGACGACGATCACGTGCCCCATGGCGTCCCCGCGGTCCCCTACAGGCGGACGGTGGACGAGGGACCGGGCGAGACCGTGCCGAGATCCGGCAGCCCCTCCGACACCGCGACCGCGGACCGGGACGCCTCCAGGCGGGCCAGCGCACGCGACACCGAGGGCCCGGCGTTCGACCCGACCTCGTCCAGGTGCTCCAGGCCCTCGTCCAGGTCGATGGCGTCCTCGGCCAGGCCGATGGTCAGCGCGATCGTCTCGCAGACGGCGTTCAGGTCGTCCAGGTAGAGCACGTTCTGCCCGAGCAGGCCCTGCCAGAACTCCTTGAGCGTGCGGTTGCGCGCGTGGTACGCGCCCTCCGGGATGATGAAGTACACGTCGTACTTGCGGCTCAGCTCGCGCACCAGCTCTTCGATCGGCACGTCCTCGCCCGCTTCACCGCCGATCACCTTGGAGATCTGGCGACCCTTGACGGTCTCGTACGCCAGCTCGTCCCCGATCATGAACAGGTAGCCGCGCTTGCCGCGCTTCTCGTAGCAGTCGATCGCGGTGTGCCGGGCCATGAAGTACATCGCCAGCTCGTAGGACTCGCGCATCTGGCCGCCGCCCCCGCCCTCCAGCAGGATCTTGCCGAGGTCGTCGTCCATGCGGTTGTCGGCCTCGAACTGGCCGACCTGCAGCGGCGCCCGGTCGCAGGTGGCGTCGCCCACCGCGCCGAACATGATGTGCGGGTGCTCCACGTACCCCTTGCGCAGCAGCAGCCCGAGCAGGTCGGGCAGCTTCTCCTGAAGGGAGCGCGGGACGGCGCCCATCGAGCCGGTGACGTCGAACAGCACCGCGATGGCCAGCGACTCGGGGTGGTCGTCGGAGTCGCGGCTCTCCCGGACGGTGACGCCGTACGGGTCGAGGTCGGGATGGGTCGTGGTGGCGCCGCTGTCGCTGTAGGCGAAGGCGCTGGAGCCGGTGGACGCGCGGTACGAGCGCGCCGCGTCGTAGACGTTGGTGGACCAGTGTCCGCTTCCCATGGTCGTTCTCCTTCTAGTGAGACGTGGGCATGGTGAACGGGCGGAAACGACGGGGGCCGTACAGGCGCTCCAGGAGTTCGTCGAACTCCTCCAGCAGCCGCCAGGCGTCCCTGGGACGCCGCCGTTGCGAGGCCAGGAGGCAGCCCTTCGCGAACGACCGCATCGCCTTGGGGGCCTTGTCGCCCATCAGGTACGTCATGCAGCGGGTGGCCATGAAGATGTCGGTGCCGGGGCTCGCCCGCTCCCGTCTCGGCACCTCCGGCGGGTACCAGTCCGCGTACCGGCCGACGAACGCCGGCACGCGCCCGCTCGGATCGGTCGGCGCGTAGCAGCCGGGCACGGAGTAGCACCAGTCGACGAGCACCAGGCCGTGCTTCTCCGGATGGATGAGCACGTGCTCGGGCAGCACCGCCCCGTGCAGGACGCCCGCGCGGTGCGCGAAGCCGAGCGCGACCAGCAGGCGCCGCCACATCCACGCGGCGTCCCGAGGGTCGAGCCCGTCCGGGTAGGCGGCGTGGACCTCGGCCAGCGAGAAGAAACCGTCCAGGGCCACGATGGCGTTGGCGCGGCGCTCCCGCCCCGTGGCGGCGTCGCGGTGCCGGAACGACTCGACCAGGCGCGGGACGTACGGCAGGAAGCGCCCGTCGCCGTCCTTGGGGAGCTGCCGCAACGCCACCGCCTCGCGTTCCAGGAGGTCGCCGTCGGCGGGGTCGCGGGGGAGCTTGATGACCACGCCCCGCGTCCCGTCGTAGGTGGCGTCGTAGAGGGCGGCGAGGTCGCCGTCGGCCCGTTTCGCGCCGACCCGGTACGCGTGGCGGCGCGTCGTGATGGCGACCGGGCCGGATCGGTTGTAGGCGCGCCACAGCGCGTTGAGCCGGGTGAACTCCTCGCCTCCGCATCCGCCGGTGGCGTCCGGATGCAGGAGCCGGACCAGCCTCCGGTACGTGCGGGCGGCGCTGTCCTGGTCCGGGCCGAACAGGTCGGCGGGCGTACGGGCGCGGCGCAGCAGCTCCAGCGCCTCGTCGAGTGAGGCCGTCATCGGATCTCCTCCTCGCGGCTCGGCCGGAGCAGCGCGGGGTGCAGCAGGCGGGCGTCGCCCGCGCGGTACAGCTTGGGCCGGGGACCGCCCTTGCGGCCCCCACGGTCGGACGTGGCCCCGGTGCTCTCCACGAACCCCGGCACGGACAGGACCTTCCGGTGGAAGTTGCCCGCGTGCAGCTCCTCGCCCCACACCGCCTCGTAGACCGCGCGCAGCTCCGGGATGGTGAACTCGGGCGCGCAGAACGCCGTGGCGAGCGGGGTGTACTCAAGCTTGGAACGGGCGCGCTCCAGCCCGTCGGTGAGGATGCGCGCGTGGTCGAACGCGAGCTTCCGCGTGGTGCCGGGCGCCTGGTCGCCGCCGTCGGTGAGGCCGAGCCGTTCCACGGGCGTCCAGGCGGCGTCGGCGGCGTCCCCTCCGGCCTCGGGCTCGGGCAGTTCGGGGGCGAAGACGAGGTAGGCCACGGAGATGACGCGCATGCGCGGGTCGCGTCCGGGCGTTCCGTAGGTCGCGAGCTGCTCGAGATGGATGCGCTCAAGCGGACCCCGCTTGGCGCTCAGCCCGGTCTCCTCGGACAGTTCACGCACGGCGGCGTCGGGCAGATCCTCGGCGTCCTGGACGCCGTGGACGAATCCGCCGGGCAAGGCCCACATCCCGGCGAACGGCGCCTGCCCGCGCCGCACCAGCAGGACGTTCAGCGAGCCGTCCCGGATGGTCAGGGCGACCACGTCGACGGTGACCGAGACGGGGTCGTAGTCGCGCGGATCGTATCCGGCGAGGAAGTCGCCCTCGTCCCTGCGCGGATCGGTGCTCACGTCGGACCCTCCGCAAGTCATTCTCATAGTGAGTTCGTCTCGATATGAGAAGAACATACGGCACGGATCCGCGGCCGTCCAGTCCTTTGCGAACGACGAACGCCGCCTCCCCCTGTGCGCGGTCAAGGGGGGCGGCGTTCGCGGGCGTCAGCGGCGGTGACGGCCGCCGGGGTACGGGGGCTGCGGCGGGTGGTCCTGCGGCGGATACGGCTGCTGCTGCGGACGTTGGTAGGGCAGTCCCTCTGGGGGAGTGGGATGCGCCTGCGGTCCCGTGCCCTGGTACGGGACGGGCTGCGGGCCGGTGCGCTGACGCGGCACCTGCTGCGGCCCCGTCGGCTGCTCCGGCGGGTAATCGGGGTACTGCGGTTGCTGGACGCGCGGCGTCCAGGGCCGGGCCCCGCCGCCCGCCGGGAAGCGCTCGGGCTGGTACGGCGGCACGCCAGGGGTCCCGGGCGGGACGGTCGAGATCGGGCGGGAGCCCGGCGGGGGAGCGGCCGGCGTCGCGGCCATCGGCCGTTGCGGCACGGGACGGTCGAGCAGGGCGCGCAGCTCGCTGCTGCGCCTCCCGTACGCCAGGTAGAGCAGCAGCCCGGCCAGCATCCAGGCGCCGAAGTACGCCCAGGTCTCCACCATCAGGTTGAGCATCAGCCAGACGATCGCCACGATGCCCAGCACCGCGGTCAGCGGGGCCGCCGGCATCCGGAACGGGCGGTGCAGGTCCGGCTGGTCGCGGCGGAGCCGCAGCACGGCGGCGCAGCCGAACAGGAAGGCGAACAGCGTCCCGATCACGACCATCTGCTCCAGCGTCAGCACGTCGATGGTCTGCGACATCACCACCGCGGCGCCGCCGGCGGCCAGGGTCGCGCGGGACGGCACCCGGAAGCGGCTCATCGAGGCCAGGCCGCGCGGCAGCAGCCCGTCCCGGGACATCGAGAACACCACCCGGGTCAGGCTGATCAGCACCACCAGGATCACGGTGGTCAGCGCGATCACCGCGCCGATGTTGATGATCTTGCCCATGGACCCGGCGCCGACCATGGTGAACGGCGTGGTCAGCACCACCTTGGCCGGGTCGAGCCGCTGGGCGGAGACCATCCCGACCATGGTCACGGCCACGCCGAGGTAGAGCACGACCGCCACGGCCAGGCTGGTGATGATGCCGCGCGGGACCTTGCGCGGCGCGTCGTCGGTCTCCTCCGACGCGGTGGCGATCAGGTCGAAGCCGATGTAGGCGAAGGCGATGGCGGGCGCCGCCGCCAGGATGCCCCACACCCCGAACACCTGCGGGGAGCCTCCGGTGACCGCGCCGGCCAGCGCGTCCAGGACGCTCTGGCCGCCGTCGCCCGAGGCGGGCCGGGCCGGCGGGACGAACGGGGTGAGGTTGCCGGAGTCGAAGTGGGTCAGCCCGACCCCGATCACCAGGCCGATCACCAGCAGCTTGGCCATCACCATGAGCCACAGCGTGCGCAGGCCCAGCCGGCTGCCGGTCGCCAGCAGCAGGATGAGCAGCAGCAGGATGCCCAGCGCGAACACGTCGAAGCCCTTGGGCTGCCCGATCACCCCTCCGAGCCAGTCCGGCACGGGGACGCCGAAGTCGGCCACCACCTGCGCCGCGTACAGCGACCAGGCCCTGGCCACCACCGAGGCCGCCAGCAGCAGTTCGAGGATCAGCGACCAGCCCACGACCCACGCCCACACCTCGCCGAACGCGACGTAGCTGAACGAGTAGGCGCTGCCGGCCACCGGGACGATCGAGGACAGCTCGGCGTAGGCGAGCGCGGCCAGCAGGCACACCCCGCCGGCGATGAGGAAGGACAGGATGACCGCGGGCCCCGCGTTGGCGGCGGCCTGCACCATCGAGATCTTGAAGATGCCCGCCCCGACCATGACGCCGAGACCCAGGACGACCAGGTCACGGGTGCGGTACACGACGCGCAGCCGGTGCCGGCCGCCATAGAGCTGGCCGGTGGCCTGCTCGACCGGCAACCGCCGGAACATGGTGTTGGGCGTGCGGCTATTCCAGGTCATCTAGGAGCTCCAAACCTGAACCCGCGCCGCTGTTCGCGAGACCGGAGATGGCTAAGACCCCAACACTTCACCATATTTCGGTAAAACCGCAACGCTCTCCGCATGATCGTTTCGCCACGTCACACGGATTTCGCGGGGCGAGGCCGGATCCGGTCGCCTCCCGTTACGTCCGGGCCATCGCGCGTAACGCGCGCGAAACAGGAAGACCCCTGTTCCCCCTGGTGCGCGCCGCGGCGGCGCCCCCGATGGTCACGGATCGATGCCAGGGATGTCCGGGACCCTGGCATACCGCGAAGATCGGTGAAACGGTGGTGCCGCCGAGTTCCCGGGAGGTTCCGTGCCCCACACCCCGCCCCCCGCCGCCCCGCGCCACCGGGGCCGCTTGCGCCTCGCGCCGCTCACCGCGCTGACCGTCTCCGCCGTCCTGCTCGTCCCCGTCCAGGCGGCGGCCTCCCAGCCCGGACACGGCGGGTGGACGGCCAAACGGCCGGTCGCCACCGGGTACGGGGGCGCGGTCGCCACGGTCGACCTGGACGCCAGCCGTACCGCGATCGAGGTCCTCAGGAACGGCGGCAACGCCATGGACGCGGCGGTCGCCGCCGGAGCCACCCTCGGCGTGACCGAGCCGTACGTCGCCGCCCTCGGCGGTGGCGGCTACATGACCTACTACGACGCCAGGCGCCGCAAGGTGTACACCGTCGACGGGCGCGAGACCGCCCCGCTCGCCATGCGCGAGGACTCCTTCGTGGACCCGTCCACCGGCCAGGCCATCCCGCTCGACCAGGCCGTGACCAGCGGGCTGAGCGTCGGGGTGCCCGGCACCCTCGCCCAGTGGGACACGGCGCTGCGCCGCTTCGGCACCCGCGACCTCGGCACCCTGCTGCGCCCCGCGATCCGGATCGCCGAACGCGGCTTCGTCGTCGACCAGGAGTTCCGCGACCAGACCGCGGCCAACGAGGCGCGCTTCCGCGACATCGTCCCCACCCGGAAGCTGTTCCTGCCCGGCGGACGGCTGCCCGAGGTCGGCTCCACGTTCCGCAACCCCGACCTGGCACGCACGTACCGGGAGCTCGCCAAGCGCGGCCCCGGCTGGCTGTACGGCGGCGGCCTGGGACGCGAGGTCGTCAGGACCGTCCAGGCGCCGCCCGTGGACCCGGCCGCCGCTCGTAACGTCCGCCCGGGGCTGATGAAGGACGGCGACCTGCGTGCCTACCGTTCACGGACCCCCGAGCCCACCCGCGTGTCCTACCGGGGCCTGGACGTGTACGGCATGCCGCCGTCCTCCTCGGGAGGCTCCACCGTCGGCGAGACCCTCAAAATCCTGAACAACTTCGAGCTGGGGGCCAGTGACCACGTCAAGGCCCTGCACTACTACCTGGAGGCGTCCAAGCTCGCCTACGCCGACCGCGGCCGGTACGTCGGCGACCCCGACAAGGTGCACGTGCCGCTCAAGGAGCTGCTGTCGGACGGGTTCGCCCGCGAACGCGCCTGCCTCATCAAGCCCGACCAGGCCGCGGCGGCGCCGGTGGCGCCCGGCTCGCCGGACGGCGACTACCGCCCGTGCATCCCGCCCGGGGGCACGGCCCGCGCGCTCACCTACGAGGGGCCGCAGACCACCCATCTCGTCGTCGCCGACAAGTGGGGCAACGTCGTCGCCTACAACGTCACCATCGAGCAGTTCGGCGGCAGCGGCCTGACCGTCCCGGGACGCGGGTTCCTGCTCAACAACGAGCTGACCGACTTCACGCTGCAACCTCCCGCGCCGGGCGCCACGCCCGACCCGAACCTGCCGGGGCCGGGCAAGCGGCCGCGCAGCTCCATGGCGCCGACGCTCGTGCTGGAGGACGGCAAGCCCAAACTGGCCCTCGGCACCCCCGGCGGCTCCACGATCATCACGACCGTGCTGCAGATCCTGCTCAACCGGATCGACCTCGGCATGGACCTGCCCACCGCGCTGGCCGCGCCGCGCGCCACCCAGCGCAACACCCCGGACGTGTTCGCCGAGCAGGCGTTCATCGACCGGTACGGGACGGCGCTCGCGCTCAGGGGGCACCGCTTCCAGCCGTTCCCCGGCCCGCCCACGGGGGTGATCGGCGCCGCCACCGCGCTGGAGTTCCTGCGTCCGGGGCTGGTGCAGGCGGTCGCCGAGCCGGTGCGTCGTGGCGGCGGCAGCGCCCTGGTGGTCCGGCCACGCTGGTAGCGTCCTGGTGCCGCCGGGGGAAGGAGACGCGCCATGGCGCAGGCGTACGTACAGGTGACGACGACGACGGACTCGCGGCCCGAGGCCGCCGAGCTGGCCAGGTCCGCGGTCGCCGAGCGGCTGGCCGCGTGCGCCCAGCTCGTCGGGCCGATCGCCAGCACCTACTGGTGGGAGGGGAAGATCGAGTCGGCCGAGGAGTGGATGGTGGTGTTCAAGACCACCAGCACCCGCTTCGACGAGCTGGCCAGCCTGATCACCGAGGGCCACTCCTACGACAGCCCCGAGATCATCGCCACCCCGGTCGTCGCCGGGAGCATGGACTACCTCGCCTGGGTCGCCGAGCAGACCGAGGCCGACGAGGACGAGGACGACTAGGCGTGTGACCCCGGTCATACCCGGGTAATAAGTACTCGGTTACGTTAGGCTCCGGACCCCCCAAGTCGCGAGGGTGAGGAGGCGGCGGCGGTGCACGAAGACCTGTCGGCCGATCACGGACTGTTCGGCCCCGGCTCGGTGACCTGGCGGGTGATGGGCGAGCCCGTGCTGGTGATCGGCGGCATCCGCGCCCTGCTGATCCAGGCCCTGCACCCCCCGACGATGTGGGGCACGGCGCAGAACTCCGAGCTGATGGACCCGAGGTCGGCCTGGGCCCGGATGCAGCGCACGGTCGACTTCGTCCGCGTCCGCACCTACGGCACCACGCAGGAGGTCGAGCGCGTCGGCCGCCGCGTCCGCAAGCTGCATTCCATGCTCACCGGCCTGAACCTGCGCACCGGGGAGACGTTCCCGGTGGACGACCCCGAGAACCTGCTCTGGGTGCACATGGGCGAGGTCGACTCCTACCTGGACGTCGCGCGCCGCGCGGGCGTACCCCTCAGCGACGCCGACGCCGACCGCTTCGTGGACGAGCAACGCCGCGCCGCCGCCGTGGTGGGCCTCGACCCGGCGGACGTCCCGGCCTCGGTCGCCGAGATGAAGGACTACTACCAGGTGATGCGCAAGCGCATCTGGGCCTGCCGGGAGGCCCGCGAGGGCCTGGTGCGCATGTTCAACCCGAACGTGCCGCGCAAGCTGCTCCCCCTCAAGCTGGCGGCGCCCGCCATCGGCGTCCTGGTGGTGTCGACGCTGCCCCGCTGGGCCCGCCGCATGTACGGGCTGCCGGGGCTCCCCACGTCCGACCTGGCCGCGACGCTCACCCTGAAGGGCCTGCACCGCACCACCCAGGTCGTCCCGGAACGCTACCGCTACCAGCCCGACGCCCTCCGAGCCCGCCGCCTGATCCGCGAGTACGAGAAAAGCCTGGAGCAGAGAACCCTCCACATCGCCGCCTCCTGAGACCACACGACCCCAAGGCGAACCAAAGCGAGATGCCCCACTGGCGGTGCCGAAGGCACCGCCGCCAAAACTCCCCAACGACCTCAGCCCGTCACCCCAGCCCCGAACGGCGCCAAGGCGCTGCGATCGCGACCGAAGGCAGGTTCCGAGCTTGCGAGGAACCTGATCGCGTAGCGAGCCCCCTAGGGCGAGTCGGAGCGATGCAGCGATCGCACGCAAGCGCGACAAGCGGCGAGCCGCCAGGCGAGGAGCGCAGCTCGCGCTTGCAATAAACACAATCGCACCCACCCCAGCCCGCAACCCCAGCCCCGAACGGTCGCTCAAGCGTTGCGATCGCGTCCGAAGGCAGGTTCCGAGCGTGCGAGGAACCTGATCGCGGAGCGAGCCCCTAGGGCGAGTCGGAGCGATGCAGCGATCGCCGCAAGCACGACAAGCGACGAGCCGCCAGGCGAGGAGCGCAGCTCGCGCTTGCAATAAACACAATCGCACCCACCCCAACCCGCAACCCCAGCCCCGAACGGTCGCCCAAGCGCTGCGATCGCGTCCGAAGGCAGGTTCCGAGCCTGCGAGGAACCTGATCGCGTAGCGAGCCCCCTAGGGCGAGTCGAAGCGATGCAGCGATCGCCGCAAGCACGACAAGCGACGAGCCGCCAGGCGAGGAGCACAGCTCGTGCTTGCAAATAAACTCAGCCCCTGCGCATGAGGCGGCCGACGGCGGCCATGAGTTCGGTGGACATCTCGTCGGATTTGCCTTCTTGGGTGCCTTCGGCGACGCAGTGGCGGACGTGGCCGTCGAGGAGGCCGAGGGCGACCTTGTCGAGGGCGGCTTGGACGGCGCTGATCTGGGTGAGGACGTCGATGCAGTAGCGGTCGTCCTCGACCATGCGCTCGATGCCGCGGACCTGTCCCTCGATGCGGCGCAGCCGGGTTTGGAGCTGGTCTTTGGTGGCGGTGTAGCCGCGGGTCGGGGTGTCGCTGGTGGGCATCGTCGTCCTCGCAATCGGTCCGGGGGGTGCCGTCATGGACGGGGTGGGGGGCCGGGGCGGTGCACCCCCTAGGGGTATGGTATCCGTCCGGGCGGGGGGACGTTCCACGAGGCGATCACGGGCCGGTCGTGCTCGGTTCCGAGTGTGGACAGGGTGCCGGTCTCCAGTTTGAACAGCCGTCCGGCCGCGGCTTCGAGGCCCAGCCAGCGGGCGGTGAGGACGCGGAGCAGGTGGCCGTGCGCGACCAGGGCCACGTCGCCGTGGGGGAGCAGCGGCCGGATCCGGCGCAGTACGGCGTCGGCGCGTTCGCCGACGTGGTCGACGGATTCGCCGGGGTGTTCGGCGTCGCCGGGGATCACGCCGTCCTCCCACAGGTACCAGCCGGGGCGGTCTTCGCGGATCCGCGCGCTGGTGACGCCTTCGTAGCCGCCGTAGTCCCATTCCCACAGGTCGGGGTCGGTGGCGTCCACGGTGAGGCCGGCGAGTTCGGCGGTGCGGCGGGCGCGGCCGGCGGGGCTGGACAGGACGCGGGCGAAGGTGCGCCCGTCCAGCAGCGGCGCGACGGCCCTGGCCTGCTCCTCGCCGTGTTCGGTGAGGGGCAGGTCGGTGCGGCCGGTGTGGCGTTTGGCGCGGCTCCACTCGGTCTCGCCGTGGCGCAGAATGATCACTTCGCCCATGCGCCCACTGTACGCAGCCGGGGGCTCCGCGCCCGGCAGGCTAGCCGAGCACCGTTTCCGCGGGGACGTGGGGCAGCCCGTGCGCCTCGGCGACGTGGTCGTAGGTGAGGGCGCCGTCGTGGACGTTGAGGCCGTGGACGAGGGCCTGGTCGGCCTTGAGCGCGTCCCGCCAGCCCTTGTCGGCGATCGCCACCGCGTAGGGGAGCGTGGCGTTGGTGAGGGCGTGCGTGGAGGTGTTGGGGACCGATCCGGGCATGTTCGCCACGCAGTAGAAGTGCGATCCGTGCACGGGGTAGGTGGGGGAGTCGTGCGTGGTGGGGTGGGAGTCCTCGAAGCAGCCGCCCTGGTCGATGGCGATGTCGACCAGGACGGAGCCGGGGCGCATCGACGCCACCAGCGCGTTGGACACCAGCTTGGGCGCCTTGGCGCCGGGGATGAGCACCGCGCCGATCACCAGATCGGCGGATCGCACCTCCTGTTCGACGCTGTAGGCGGTGGACACGACGGTCCGCAGGCGGCCCTGGTAGACGGCGTCGATGGCGCGGAGCCTGTCGACGTTGATGTCGAGCACGGTCACCTCGGCGCCCATGCCGGCCGCGATCTGGGCGGCGTTGACCCCGGACACCCCGCCGCCGATCACGACGACGCGGGCGGGGGCCACGCCGGGCACGCCGCCGGGCAGCACCCCGCGGCCGCCGTTGGAGCGCATCAGCATGTGGGCGCCGACCTGCGGCGCCAGCCGCCCGGCCACCTCCGACATGGGGGCCAGCAGCGGCAGGGAGCCGTCGGGTGCCTGGACGGTCTCGTAGGCGATGGCGGTCACCCCGGCCGACAGCAGCGCCTCGGTGCAGTCGCGGGACGCGGCGAGGTGCAGGTAGGTGAACAGGATCTGGCCGCGCCGCATCCGGTGGTGCTCGGCGGGGACCGGCTCCTTGACCTTGAGGATGAGGTCGCCCTCGGCCCAGACCTCGTCCGGCCCGTCCAGGATCTTGGCTCCGGCGGCGGTGTAGTCGTCGTCGGGGATGGCCGAGCCGCCGCCGGCGCCGCGCTCGACGAACACCTCGTGTCCGCGGCGGGCCAGCTCGTGCACCCCCGCGGGCGTGATCGCCACCCGGTACTCGTGGTTCTTGATCTCGCGCGGTACGCCGACCTTCATCGCTGCCTCCCGACCTGCGGCCCAGGTCTCCGTTGACCCAGGGACTCGTTTCCAGCGTGAAGGGGAGGCAATCCTCGTGCCATCAGCACGATGTAAATAAATGTTTCGTCGTGTTGACAGGATGTAAACCACCTGGAGGGGTGGGTCAGGAGGGGCCCTCCGGGTTCGCCGGACGGGGCCGCGCGGCGTGTCGCGGAGGGGGCAGCCACTCGTCGGCGATCGCCACGGTGAGCTGTTCCAGCAGCGGTCCCGCCTGCCGCATGCACCGCGCCGCGTCCGGTTCTATATCGGTCAGGGCGTAGACCGCCTGGAAGCGCGCCTTCCTGGCCTGCTCCCCGGTCAGGCCGCGCCGCCCCACGGCGGCGACCACCGGGGCCCCGGCCCTGGCCGCCGCGCGGGCCACCCCGACGGGGGCCTTGCCGCGCAGCGACGCGGCGTCCAGGGTGCCCTCGCCGGTCACCACCAGCCGGGCGCCGCGCGCCTTGGCGGGGAACCCGAGCAGGTCGAGCATCAGCGCGATGCCGGGCTCCAGCGTGGCGCCGAGGAAGGTCAGCGCGGCGAAGCCCACGCCGCCGGCGGCGCCCGCGCCCGGAAGGTCGCGGGCGCTGGTACGGGACGCGGCCTCCGCGAGGTCCGCCCAGCGGCGCAGCCCCGCGTCCAGCAGCCGGATCTCCTCCCGGCTGGCCCCTCGCCGCCGGGCCTGGCCGACGGCGGACCCGTTGCGGCCCAGCAGCGTCCCCTCGGGCTCGCCCGCGACGATCACCCGTACCCCGGTCAGGTCGGGCATGCCGCGCAGGTCCAGGCGGTGCAGGGAGCGCAGCGCCGCCCCGCCAGGGGGGAGCTCCTTGCCGAGGGCGTCCAGCAGCCGCCCGCCCAGCCCCTGGACGAGGCCCGCGCCGCCGTCGGTGCAGGCGGCGCCGCCCACGCCCAGCACGATCCGGCGGGCCCCGAGCCGCAGCGCGTGCGCCAGCAGCTGCCCGGTGCCCAGGCTGGTCGCGGAGAGCGGGCGCGGCTTGCCGCCGGGCAGCCGCCGCAGCCCCGACGCCTCGGCGACCTCGACCACCGCGTCCCGTCCGTCCAGGGCGAGCGAGGCGGTGACGGGACGGCCGGTCGGGCCGCGCACCTCCACCTCGACCCGCCGCCAGCCCGCGGCGATGGCGGCCTCGGCGGTGCCGTCGCCGCCGTCGGCCACCGGCAGCTCGACGATCGGCACCTCGGGCCGTGCGCGGCGGAGCCCGGACGCCAGATGGCGGGCGACCTCAGGAGCGGTGAGCGACCCCTTGAACCTGTCCGGCGCGAGCAGGACGTGACCGCCCGGCGGACGGTCGGGGGGAGAGTCGGGGGACGGCACAGCCACGCCTTTCGGAACCGGGGGAAATGCCCTACCTTCTGCTTACGCCATGACGCCACTATTTGACACCCGGAAACCCCTCCGGAGCACCCGAAACCGGGAGCCTGGCCTGGGTCGGAGGGTGGCGGGTACCCTCCGGGCGTCACGTGGTCGTCACTGATGGTAGCCGCCCGTGTGCGCCGGGTCCCGGAACGGGTCGCCGGGGCCGGGTCGCGGCGCGGCCCGTCAGCTGCCCCGGTAGGTGGAGTAGCCGAACGGGCTCAGCAGCAGCGGCACGTGGTGGCGTTCGGCGGGGTCGGCGATCGTGAAGATCACGCTCACCTCGGGGTAGAAGGTCGGCACGCCGAGCCCGGCGAAGTAGGGACCGGTGCCGAACCGCAGCCGGTAGGTCCCCGGCCCCGCGGACCCGGCCTCGGGCTGGGCGCTCCAGCGGCCGTCCTCGTCGGTCGCTCCCTCGTCCAGTGGCCGCCAGGTGTCGTCGATGTAGGCGTCCAGCCGTACCGGTACGCCCGCCGCCGGGCGGCCGCGCTGAGTATCGAGGACATGGGTGGACACGCGGGCGGGCGTGGCGCCGGGCGCCGGGCCGGCCGCTGGGCTGGAGGCGGTCATGGCGCAAGTACAGCAGGCCGGGGACGCTCCGTTCACGTCGGCGCGGCGCAGTGTGACCGGCAAGTGATCGAAGTGAACTCTCCGCAGTCTCGGGGAGAGCGCTGCGTGACGGACCCCGCCCGCTATAGCCTGCCTTGGTGCGAATGCGACAGTCTGCGGGAGCCCCCAGCGACGAAGCCGGAGCGAAGGGCGGAGCCTGGCCCCCCACCGGGACGGCCGGCGACGTCGACTCCTACGCGCTGCTGCTGGCGTCCGTGCCGGAGCGCACGCGGTGGTCGTTCCGCACGCGGCTGCTGGGGCCCCTGGAGGAGTACGACAGCGTCCGGCAGGCGGAACTGCTCCACACGCTGGAGGAGTTCCTCGCCTGTTCGGGTTCCTGGAACCGCACCGCCGGCCGGCTGCACGTCCATGTGAACACTCTTCGGTACCGGATCCGCCGAATCGAGGAACTAACCGGCCGAGATCTAGGCACACTTGAAGATCGGGTCGATTTCTTCCTCGCGCTGCGGGCGACGCGCCGCTGACACGGCGCCGTGCGCGCGTGGCGCGCGGGGGCGGACGCGCCGCCTGCGGCCCGATGCGCGACACTCATGCGGAATGGGCGGAACCTCCTAGGCGGGTGGTCACACGATGGATCGTGAGTCTCTCGGGCAGCGCATCAGGGCGCTGCGGATCCGGCACGGCATCAGCCAGGCCCAGCTCGCGTTCCCCGAGCTGTCCGACAGCTACATCTCGCTGATCGAGAGCGACAAGCGGGTGCCCGCTCCCAGCGTGATCGATCTGCTCGCCGGCAAGCTGAACTGCTCGCCCACCTACCTGGTGAGCGGGGTCAGCGAGGACGTGGTGGACGAGCTGCGGGTGACGCTCGACTACGCGGAGATCGCGCTGCAGAACGGCGCGCCGCAGGAGGCCAGGGCGCGGTTCGCCGAGGTGCTGGCCAACTCCGACGCCGTGGCGCTGCCCGACATGCTGCACCAGGCCCGCTGGGGGCACGCGATGGCGCTGGAGGCGTCCGGCGACCTGGAGGAGGCGATCGCCGAGCTGCGCGTGCTGACCGCCGAGGCGTCCGCGGAGGCGGACCTGGACCACTGGGCGAAGGTGCACGTCGCGCTCAGCCGGTGCCTGCGCGAGCGCGGTGACATCAGCGCCGGGGTGGAGGCCGCCGAGGACGCGCTGCGGCATCTGATCGCCATCGGGGCCGACTCCACCGACGCCGCCGTCCACCTGGGCGCCGCGCTGCTGGCCGCGTTCATCGAGCGCGGCGACCTGGTCCGGGCCCGGCAGCTCGTGGAGCAGCTGGTGGAACGGGCGGAGCGGATCGGCAGCCCGCGCGCCCGGATGGCCGCGTACTGGGAGGCCGCCTCGGTCGCGGAGATCCGCGGGGAGTACGAGGACGGCGTCGCGCTGGCCGAGCGCGCCCTGATGCTGGCGCACGAGGCCGGGTCCCGCGGCCTCAGCGACGACCCGCGCGACCTGGCCCGGTTGCGCGTGGTGTACGCGGGGCTGCTGCTGCGCGCCCGCCCCGGCGAGGCCGCCCGCGCCCGCGAGATCCTGGCGCAGGTGCGCGGCGAGATCAACGCCAGCTCCGCCGGGGAGATCGACGTGGCCCGGTGCCTGACCGAGCTGGCCAGGGCCGAGACGGCGCTGGACCGCCCGGCCGAGGCGGTGACGCTGGCCGAGCAGGCCCTCGACCTGCTGGGGGACGCGCCGCGGCGGGCCACGGCGCGGGCGCTGACCGTGCTGGGCGAGGCGTGCGCGCGGCAGGGCCGCCGGGAACGCGCGATCGAGGTGCTCACCCGCGCCGCGACCCACCTGGAGCAGATGGAGTCGTCCCGCGAGGCCGCGCAGACCTGGTTCGACCTGGCCGAGCTGCTCGCCGAGACCGGCGCGCCCGAAGGCCCCCGCCTGGACGCCTACCGCCGGGCCCTCACCTGCGCGGGCGTGTGATCTGCGGGGGGTGACGCGATGTTCGGGGTGGTACGCCCGTGCAGGCACGGCCTGTGCCGGCACCTGTTCGAGGACTGGATGGCGCACCTGTGCGGGTTGTGCCTGACGCTGCGCGACCGGCACGGGCAGGCCGCCCGCCTGGTCACCAACTACGACGGGCTGCTGGTCTCGGTGCTGGTGGAGGCGCAGGCGCCGGAGTTGTCGCCGCGCCGTAAGGCGGGCCCGTGCGCGCTGCGCGGGATGAGGGCCGCCGAGGTGGTGGAGACGCGGGCGCGGGGCGCGCGGCTCGCCGCGGCCACCTCGCTGCTGCTGGCCGCGGGCAAGACCCGCGATCACATCGCCGACGGCGACGGCCCGTACCGCAGGCGGCTGGTCGCGGCGGCGGCGGGCCGGATGGCCGGGCGGTGGGACGCGGCGGGACGCGCGACGAGCGCCGAGGTGGGGTTCGACCCGTCCGTGCTGAGTGACGCCGTCATCCGCCAGGGCGAGCTGGAGGCCGCCGGCGGCCTGGGCCTGCTGGAGCTGACCGAGCCGACGGAGACCGCGGTGGCCGCGGCGTTCGCCCACACGGCCGTGCTGGCGGGCAAGGAGTCCAACGCCGAGGCGCTGGCCGAGGCGGGCCGTTTCTTCGGGCGCCTGGCGCACCTGATCGACGCGGTCGAGGACGTCGAGGACGACCGGCGCGCGGGGGCGTACAACCCGCTGCTCGCGACGGGCACCACCCCGGCGGAGGCCCGCGGGTACTGCGACGACGCGCTGCACGGGCTGCGGCTGGCGCTGGCCGATCTCGAACTGGAGCGGCCACGGCTGGTGCGGGCGCTGCTCGACCGCGAGGTGGGCCGCTCCATCGACCGCGCCTTCGCGGCCCGGGCGCCCTCCGCCCGGCCGCCGCGGCCGGGCTTGCCGATCCCGTGCCTCACGGGGTCGCTGGTCTGCGTCACCTGCGGTCTCTACCAGCCGGAATGGAGCAAGCACCATGGCAAGGGCTGCGGCGATCGCTGCTGGTGCACGCGGCACTGCGACTGCGACTGCAACTGCTGCGACTGCTGCGGTTGCGACTGCTGACGGACGCGAACCCTTGACCAAGCGCCCGCTTGGTGTCACGCTCGCGGCGTGGCGAACGGGACCTTCGCGGAGATGCTGCTGGACCGGGCCGGCGACGACCATCCGGGACTGCTGTTCGAGGACGCGTCCTTCACCTGGGCCGAGGTCGTGCTGGAGGCCCGCGGGCGCGCCGGGCTGCTCGCCTCCTTCGGGCCTCCGCCCGGCGCGCCGGACCGCCCCTGGCACGTCGGCGTGCTGCTGGAGAACGTCCCGGAGTACGTGTTCTGGATCGGCGGGGCCGCACTGGCCGGGGCGACCGTCGTGGGCGTCAACCCGACCCGGCGCGGGGACGAGCTGGCCGCCGACATCCGGCACACCGACTGCGACCTGATCGTCACCGACGCGGCGCACGCCGCCCTGCTGGACGGGCTCGACACCGGCGTCCCGGACGATCGCGTCCTGCGGGTGGACTCCGAGGCGTACGCCGCGCGCCTGCCCGGCGAACCGGCGGAACCGGCGCGGGTCGCGCCGGGGGACCGGCTGCTCCTGCTGTTCACCTCCGGCTCGACCGGCGCGCCCAAGGCGGTGGCGTGCGGCCAGGGCAGACTCGCCGCCATCGCGCGGAACGCCGAGCGGATGAGCATCACCCGCGACTCGGTCACCTACATCGCGATGCCGCTGTTCCACGGCAACGCGCTCATGGCCAACCTGGCGATGGCCGTGCACGCCGGGGCCACGGTCGCGATGCGCCGCAAGTTCTCCGCGTCCGGCTTCCTGCCGGACGTGCGCCGGTACGGGGTCACCTACTTCAACTACGTCGGGCGGGCCCTCGCCTACATCCTGGCCACGCCGGAACGGCCCGACGACGCCGACAACCCCCTGTGCGCGCTGTTCGGGACGGAGGCGTCCGCCCAGGACATGGCCCGCTTCAGCGCCCGGTTCGGGTGCCGGATCATCGAGGGGTACGGGTCCAGCGAGGGCGCGATCAGCATCCAGAAGACCCCGGACACGCCGCCCGACGCCCTCGGGCTCCCGCCGCAGGGCATGGAGGTGGCCGTCCTCGACCCGGCCACGGGGCGGGAGTGCCCGCCCGCCCGGTTCGGCCCGGACGGCGGCCTGCTCAACCCCGGCGAGGCGATCGGGGAGATCGTCGGGCTCAACGTCGCGGCGGCGTTCGAGGGGTACTACAACGACCCGGAGGCCGACGCCGAGCGGGTCCGCGACGGCAAGTACTGGAGCGGTGACCTCGGCTACCGGGACGCCGACGGGTTCTTCTACTTCGCCGGGCGCGGCAACGACCGGCTCCGCGTCGACAGCGAGAACTTCGCCGCCGCCCCCGTCGAGCGCATCCTCTCCTGCTGGGAGCCGGTGGTGATGTGCGCCGTCTACCCCGTCCCCGACCCGCGCACGGGCGACCAGGTGATGGCGGCGCTGGAGCTGGGCGGGCCGTTCGACCCGGACGCGTTCGCGGCCTTCCTCGCGGGCCGCCGCGACCTCGGGACGAAATGGGCGCCCCGGTTCGTGCGGATCGTGGAGTCGATGCCGCTGACCGCCACCGGGAAGGTCGACAAGCGCCCCCTGCGCCGCGCCCGCTGGGACGTCTCCGGGGACGGCGCGGTGTGGTGGCGCCCCGGCCGCGGCCTGGCGTACGAGCCGCTGACGGCCGAGCGGGCCGGGGCGATCTCCGCGGAGTTCCGCGCGAACGGCAGGTCACACGTCCTGACCGCCCTGTGAGGTACGGCCAGTAGTGTAGGAGCGCCGCCGAACGGTACCGAACTGGAGAACCCGGCCTCCCATGATGACCCTCACCGCCGCTTCCGTACTCGCCCGCATCCCCGCCGAGGCGGGGGAGGGCTCGGCGGGCGGCACGCCCTGGCTCATGATCGCCGTGGGACTGCTGATCGGCATCGGCATCGGAGTGCTGATCGTGGTCAGGGCCAAGCGCGCCCACCCGATGCCGGGGCCCGGGAACCGGCCCGGCGGCGAAGCGGCGAAGGGGAGGAGCGACCGTGAGTAAGGCGGTGCCTCCCAAGACCGCCGGTGGCGGCGCCCTGGACGTCGTGCGCGCCGCGATGGTCGCGCTGGCCGCGTCCGTCGCGGTCCTGGTCGCCGGGCTGGTGCTCGGCGGCGCGGTGGCCGAGCAGGTCATCCCCGGTCTCGGCGACGCGGGCACCGTCACCCGGTGGGGGCTGCCGGTGTCGCGCCTGGCGATGGACCTCGCCGCCACGGCGACGATCGGGCTGCTGCTGGCCGCGACCGTCCTGCTGCCCCTGGAGGGAGGCGGGACCGGCTCCAGCCGGGACGTCCCCCGGCTGGGGGACGACGCGATCGGCTACCTGCGGGCGGCGTCCTGGGCCGCCGCGGCCTGGGGCACCGCCGCCGCGTCCACCCTGGTGTTCACGGTCGCGGACGTGCTCGGCCTGCCGGTCGGCCAGGTCCTCACCGGCAACGAGCTGAGCGGCTACGTCGGGCGGCTGCCGCAGGGCACGGCGCTGATGATCGTGGTGCTGCTGGCCGTGGTGGTCGCCCTGCTGGCGCGCACCACCGTCACCCCGGCCGCCTCGTTCGGGCTGCTGCTGACGGCCGGGATCGCCCTGCTGCCGCCGCCGCTGACCGGGCACTCCGCCTCGGCCGCCAACCACACGGTCGCGACCACCGGCGTGGCGCTGCACGTGCTGGCCGTGGCGCCGTGGGTGGGCGGCCTGTGCGCGGTGCTGGCGCACGCGCTGACCCGTCGAGGACGGCTGGACGTGGCCGCCGCCCGGTTCAGCCGGATGGCGCTGTGGTGCTTCGTCGCGGTCGGGCTCAGCGGCCTGGTCAACGTGCTGGCCCGGCTGCCCGACCCGGCCGAGCTGCTCACCACGAACTACGGGCGGCTGGCCCTGGGCAAGATGCTGCTGTTCGCGGGGCTGGGCTGGTTCGGCTGGTGGCATCGCGGCAGGACGCTGCCCGCGCTGGCCGGCCGCCGTCCCGGCGCGTTCACCCGGCTGGCCACCGTGGAGATCGCGATCATGGGCGCCACCATGGGCCTCGCGGTGGCGCTGGCCCGCACCGCGCCGCCGCCGCCCGCCGAGGCGGAGTCGGCCGTCAAGGCGCTGCTCGGCTACGACATGCCGCCCGCGATCACGCCCGGCCGGCTGGTCACGCTCTGGCAGTTCGACTTCTTCTTCGCCGTGCTGGTCGCGGTGCTCGGCGGGCTCTACCTGGCCGGGGTGGCGCGGCTGCGCCGCCGCGGCGACCGCTGGTCGCCCGGCCGCACCGCCGCCTGGCTGCTCGGCCTGGCCACGATCGTGATCACCACGCAGACCGGGATCGCCAAGTACGCCCCGATCCTGTTCAGCGTCCACATGGCCCAGCACATGGTGCTGAACATGCTCACCCCGATCCTGCTGGTGCTGGGCGCGCCGGTCACGCTCGCCCTGCGCGCGCTGAAACCGGCCGCGATCCGCGGCGACCGGGGCCCCCGCGAATGGCTGGTGGCGGTCCTGCACAGCCGCGCCGTCGCGGTCCTGGCGCACCCGGCGGTGGCCACGGTGATCTTCGTGGCGGGCACGTTCGCGCTGTACTTCACCCCGCTGTTCGAGTCCGCGATGCGCAACCACCTCGGGCACATCGCGATGACGATCCACTTCCTGCTGGCGGGCTCGCTGTTCTTCTGGGTGCTGGTCGGCGTCGACCCGGCGCCGCGCACGCTGCCGTACCCGGGGCGGATCCTGCTGCTGTTCGTGACGATGCCGTTCCACGCGTTCTTCGGCATCGCCCTGATGAACCTGGCGCAGCCGCTGGCCCGCGGCTGGTACACGGCCGTCGACCCGCCGTGGGGCGCCTCGCTGCTGAGCGACCAGCACACCGGCGGCGCGATCGCCTGGGGCTTCGGGGAGATCCCCACCTTCATCGTGCTGATCGCGCTGGCGTTCCAGTGGTACTTCGACGACCAGCGGCAGGCCCGCCGCCTGGACCGCAAGGCCGACCGTGCCGAGGAGCGCAGGACGGCCGCGGCGGAGGAGGGCGGGGACCCCGCCCCGCCCGCGGAGGACGACGAGCTGGCCGCCTACAACGCACACCTCGCCAGGCTGGCCGAACGCCACGAGCGTTCCCGCAAGGGCTGACCCCCGGCGGGAGGTTCACCCGTGCGGGGGAGCGGACGCCTCCCGCAGGAGGAGGCCACCGGCGCGCCGGTCTGTCACGATCGAAGCGTGTTGCGAAGGGCCTGCCGGACGGTGCTGCGGCCCGTCCGGCCAGTGGCGGGACGGGCGTTCTGGCGGCGCTGGTCGTACCTCGTCGGGGGCGGCGCCCTGCTCATGCCGTACTGGTTCGTGTCGATGGCGGCGGTGCCCGCCCTGCGGCTCGGCGCGACCGTCACGGTGGCGCTGTGCTTCCTGCTGCCGCTGCTGGGCGCGTTCGTCACCGGGCTCGTCCCCGCGGTCCGGCTGCTGGAGGGCGCGGCGGCCAAGGAACTGCTCGGCGGCCCCATCACCGGCCTGGCCACCGGACCGTCCAGGACATGGGAGGACCGGGCCCGCACGGGGCTGTGGTTCACGCTGCACCTGCACGCGGGGGTGGTGGTCAGCGGCCTGAGCCTGCTGGTGCCCCCGTTCGCCGCGGTGCTGATCCTGGTGCCGGTGGTGCGCTGGGACGACGACTTCCTGAGCGAGTGGGGCGCGCCGGACACCTTCCCGACGTGGCCGCTGCCGTTCGCGGGGGTGGCGCTGCTGGCCGCCATGCTCGCCGTGATCATGGTCTCGGGAACGGCGCTGTCCCGCCTGGCCCCCCGCCTCCTGGGCCCGTCGGCGGCCGACCGGGTGGCCGAACTCGAACGGCGCGCCGTCCGGCTGGCCGAACGCAACCGGCTGGCCCGTGAGCTGCACGACTCGGTCGGTCACGCGCTGAGCGTCGTCACGCTCCAGGCGGGCGCGGCCAGGCGCGTGCTCGACCACGACCCGGCCTTCGCCCGGGAGGCGCTCGGCGCCATCGAGGAGTCGGCGCGGTCGGCCCTGCGCGACCTCGATCACGTGCTGGGGCTGCTGCGCGAGGACGCCTCGAGCACCGCGCCCCAGTCCACCCTCAAGGACCTGGACCGGCTGCTGGAACGCACGAGGATCGCCGGGATCGAGCTGGACTCGAAGGTGGGCCCTGAAGTGGGCGAGGTGCCCGCCGCCGTGTCCCGCGAGGCGTACCGGATCGTCCAAGAGGGACTGACCAACGCGCTGCGGCACGCCGGCCGGGTGCCGGTGCGGCTCTGGATCGGGGTGCGCGGCGACCGCCTGGAGGTGGAGATGAGCAACCCGCTGGGATCGGCGGGCGACCGGGCCGGACGCGCCGGCGGAGGCCGGGGCCTGCGCGGCGTCCGCGAGCGCGTGACCGTGCTCGGCGGAGTGATGGACGCGGGCCCCGACGGTTCGGGCCGCTGGCGCCTTGAGGTCACCCTGCCGCTCGGGACGCGCCCATGACCGGCACGACCGGCGTGCTGCTGGTGGACGACGAGCGGCTGATCCGCGCCGGGCTCGCCGCGATCATCGCGGCCGAGCCCGACCTGGAGGTGGTCGGCGAGGCCGGCGACGGCGCCGAGGTGCCCGGCCAGGTGGCCAGGCTGCGCCCCGACGTGATCCTCATGGACGTGCGGATGCCCCGGCTGGACGGCATCCAGGCCACCCGGCGCATCCTGGAGACGGTCCCCGACCCGCCCAAGATCATCGTGGTGACCACGTTCGAGAACGACGAGTACGTCTACGACGCGCTGAAGGCGGGGGCGCACGGGTTCCTGCTCAAGCGCACGAGGCCGGAGGAGATCCTCCAGGCCATCCGGATGGTGGCGCACGGCGACACCCTGCTGTTCCCGGCCGCGATCCGTGCCCTGGCCGCCCGGCACGGCTCCGGCTGGGGCGACGGCGCGGGCGCCCGCTGGCACGAGCGGCTCACCGAGCGGGAGGGCGACGTGCTGCGGCTGATGGCCCGGGGACACTCCAACGCCGAGATCGCCGCCGAGCTGTTCGTCAGCCCGCAGACCGTGAAGACCCATGTCGGCAACGTCCTGGCCAAGCTGAACGCCCGGGACCGGACCCAGGCGGTGATCCTGGCCTATGAGACCGGATACATCGTCCCGTCCTGACGGCCCCCCTATGATCGGCGCCATGGCTCCCTTCCGTTTCGGCTTCAACCTCCTGGACCTGGGCGCGCGGGGGGAGTTCGTGTCCCGGTGCCGGCGCGGCGAGGACATCGGGTACGACGTGGCGCTGGTCCCCGACCATCTCGGCGCGCCCGCCCCGTTCCCCACCATGGTCGCCGCGGCGGAGGCGACGGAACGGCTGCGGGTGGGCACGTTCGTCCTCAACATCGGCTTCTGGAACCCGCACCTGCTGGCGCGTGAGGTCGCCACGGCGGACATGCTGACCGGCGGGCGCGTCGAGCTCGGCTTGGGCGCCGGCCACATGAAGTGGGAGTTCGACGCGGCCGGCATCCCCTGGGAGCCGTTCTCCGCCCGTGCCGGGCGCCTCGCCCGGACGGTCGAGGAACTGACCGCGATCTTCGGCGGCTCCGGCTACCCGGAGGGCGCCGCCGTCAAGGAGCACTACGCCCTGGCCGATCTGCGACCCGTCCAGCGGCACGGGTTCGGCGGGCACGGGCCGCCGCTGCTGATCGGCGGCACCGGCGACGGCGTGCTCTCGATCGCCGCCCGGCACGCCGACATCGTCGGCATCGCGGGCGCGTACCAGGCCGAGGGCGAGCCGCCGGGCACCTTCCGGCTCGGCACCGCCGCGCAGGCCGACGAGCGGGTCCGCTTCGTCCGGGAACAGGCGGGCGACCGCGACCCGGAACTCAACGTGCTGGTGCAGACGGTCATCGTCACCGGCGACCGCCGCGCCGCCGCGGAGGACCTGGCCACGCGGATGCCCCACCTGACCACGGCCGAGGTCCTGGACTGCCCGTTCCTGCTGATCGGAACCGTCGAGCAGATCGCCGGCCAGCTCCGCGAGCGGCGGGAGCGCTACGGCTTCTCCTACATCACCGTCCACTCGCCCTTCATGGAGACGTTCGGTCCCGTCATCGAACACCTCAAGGGGTAGACAAGGGATCATGACCACGATTCTGATCACGGGGGCCACCGGGGGCCTGGGCCGTCACCTGGCGCGACGGCTCGCCGAACGCGGCGACACGGTGCTGGCCCACGGCCGCGACCAGGCCAGGCTGGACCGCCTCGCCAAGGAGCTGAACGGGGCGGACCTCACCACCTACACCGCCGACCTGTCCTCGCTGGCGGAGGCACGGGACCTGGCGGCCCGGGTCTCCGCGGCGCACGACCGGCTGGACGTCCTGGTCAACAACGCGGGCGTGGGCTTCGGCGCGCCCGGCTCCGGCCGCGAGCCGGGCACGGACGGGCACGAGCTGCGCTGGACGGTCAACTACCTCGCGCCCGTCCTGCTGACCCGGTCGCTGCTCCCCGCGCTGCGGGCGGCGGCCCCGTCCCGGATCGTGAACGTGGGCTCGCTGGGCCAGGAAGGCATCGACTTCGACGACGTCGAGCTGGTGCGCGGCTACGACGGCGTCACGGCGTACCGGCGCAGCAAGCTGGCGCTGGCCGCGTGGACGTTCGACCTGGCCGAGGAACTGCGCCCCGACCGGATCGCCGTGAACTGCCTGCACCCGGCCACGTTCATGGACACCGCGATGGTGACGGACGCCGGGGTCACCCCCCGCTCCACGGTCGAGGAGGGCGGCGACGCGGTGATGAAGCTGATCGACGCGCCCCACGAGGTGACGGGCCGCTTCTTCGACGGAACCCATGAAAGCCGCGCCCATCCCGACGCCTACGACCCCGAAGTACGCCACCGCCTACAGAAAGCAACCACCCAGGCCCTGGAGCAAGCCTGACCACCCCACAACCCCCAAACCGACTACACCAGCCCCGAACGGCAACCAGGCGC
>NZ_JBIMPP010000076.1:0-35364 GCF_043906805.1 Actinomadura sp. SCN-SB
GGTCCAAAAGCGCGACCGTGACAAGTCCACCATCGTCGGCTACGGCTACCCCGAATACCGCAAGTAACCACAACCCGGGGCAACCGGTAACCACAACCCAACACGATCAACCCACAGGGCGCCCCGCCACCACCACCGGTGGCGGGGCGCCCTCGTCTTATGCGGAGGGTGCCGCGCTGGTCAGGTCTTGGGGACGAGGCACATGGTGTCGAGGCCCAGGACGTGGTTGAGCCGGCCGAAGGCCAGCCAGGAGCCGATGCACATGCTCAGCTCGACGATCTCGAGCTGGCTGTAGTGGGCGGTCATCCGGGCCCAGAACTCGTCGTCCAGGCCGTGGTGGTCGAGGGCGTAGCGTTCGGCGTACTCGGCGGCCAGGCGGGTGCGGTCGTCGAAGGCGTCGGTGGTGCGCCAGTCCGTCACGGCGTCGGCGAAGCCGTCCTCGACTTTCCGGCCGTCGCGTTCGGTACGCCAGTCGAGGCAGAACACGCAGCCGTTGATCTGGGCGATCCGGAGGCGGGCCGCCTCGAACTCGCGGAGGCCGAGGGTGGTGTGGGCGTACACCGCCAGGGAGAAGTTCGCGGCGGCGGGCCCGATGCCGGGCACCATCTCGCCCCACACGTACTCGATCGGGTCCTTGCCCTCGGGGATGTCGATGTTCATGGGCGTTTCCTTCCGAGCCTGCCGGTCGCGGGCCGCAGCGGGACGTCGAGGGCGTCGTAGAGGCCGGGTGGGGCGTCCGCGAGCCAGTCGATGGCACCGACGAGCCGGCCCACCGCGGTGGCGTTCCCGCCCGCGGCGCGGTTCCCGTCCTCGTCATCGGCCTCGACGGTGACCTCGATGCGCGGGCGGCCCTCGACGATCACGCGGTGGGCGCCGTCGCCGCTGGGCGGCGTGGGCCAGTCGGGCGCGCAGGACGGGTGGATGCGGGTGACATGCTCGATCACGATGCGGGGTTCGCCCTCGACGACGCCCTGCACCTCGAACCGCACCGCGCCCTGGGTGCCGGCCTCGAACTCGCCCATGGACCGGGTGGTCACCGTGGCGTCCAGCGGACGGCGGTCGAGGGTTTCGCGGATCTCGTCCAGTTCGACGCCGAGGGCGCGGGCCATGAGACGGACCTGGCCTCCCCACACCATGGTGGGGACGGACGGGGCGAGCATCGGCGGCTCGTAGTCCATGGGCTGGCCCATGCCGACCAGGTACCGGACGGAGTCGGGCTGGTCGTAGGCGGAGTAGTCGAAGATCTCCTGGCAGCGGATCGCGTCCACGTCGGTGCCCAGGCCGCTGATCAGCAGCGGCAGCACGTCGTTGCCCCAGCCCGGGTCGACGCCCGAGACGAACAGCGAGCCGCCGCCCTCCTTGATCGCGGAGAGCACCGGTGCGCGGACCTCGGCGGGGGCGCCGACCGGGTCGTAGAGCGCGTAGAGGGCGGGGGTGACCACGATCGCCCCCGCGCGCACGGCCTTGAGGACGTCCGCGAGGGCCTCGTCGGGACGGATGTCGCCGGACGCGGCGTACACCACGGCGCGGGGCCCGGCGGCCAGGGCCGCGTCCACGTCGGTGGTCGCGGCGACGCCCAGCACGCGGCCGAGCCCGCCGAGGTCGCCGGCGTCCCGGCCGGCCTTGGCCGGATCGTGGACGAGTACGCCGGTCAGGTCCAGCCCCGGGTGGGACTCGACGGCGCGGATGGCGAGCCGGCCGATGTTGCCGGTGCCCCAGACGATCGTGGGGATCATGCGCTGGAGGCTAACAACCGCCGGGGGCGCTGCCTAGAGCTTTCCCTAGCAAGCATTTGGTCGCTTTCGGTGCCCGTTCCGTGACCTGCGGTTTCACCGAATCATTACTGGCCGGTAGGTAGTGACGCAGTTCACATTGCTGTGTAGAACTCGTTCTAGTTGCATCCCGAGCCGAGGAGGCTGGCATGGCCGATCCGACCCGAAGAGGTAAGAGTTCTGACGGTATCTCGCGTCGTGGATTCATTGCTAGAACCGGTTCTATCCTGGGGTTGGGCCTGGCGGTCCAGGCCGGGTACGGCACCCCCGCCGCCGCGTCCTCGGCGCCCGCTCCCGCCCCCATCGCCGACGGCGCCCAGATCCCCGTTCTGGTCATCGGCACCGGCTACGGCGGCTCGGTCACCACCCTGCGCCTGGCCCAGGCGGGCGTGGACGTCCACATGGTGGAGATGGGCATGGCCTGGGACACCCCCGGATCGGACGGGAAGATCTTCGCCAACACCCGGACGCCGGACGTCCGCTCCTACTGGCTCCGGACCAGGACCAAGCAGCCGCTCAGCAACTTCCTCGGCTTCCCCCTCGACAAGGACGTCCCCCTGTACACCGGGATCCTGGACGCCGAGGAGTTCGGCGGGATCACCGTCTACCAGGGCCGGGGCGTCGGCGGCGGCTCACTCGTCAACGGAGGCATGGCGGTCACCCCGCAGCGGCAGAGGTTCAGCGGCATCCTGCCGTCGGTGGACGTGAACGAGATGTACGACGTCTACTACCCGCGGGCCAACGCGGGCCTCGGCGTCAACCACATCGACCCGGCCTGGTTCGATACCGCCGAGTGCTACCAGTACGCCCGGGTCGGCCGTAAGCACGCGCAGCGCTCCGGCTTCCCCTTCGTCTTCGTCCCCAACGTGTACGACTTCGAGTACATGAAGCAGGAGGCCACTGGAGCGGTCCCGAAGTCGGCGCTGAACGCCGAGGTCCTGTACGGCAACAACCACGGCAAGAAGTCGCTGCAGAAGACCTACCTGGCACAGGCCAAGGCCACCGGGCGCGTCGCCATCTCACCGCTGCACAAGGTCACGTCCGTCGCGCCCGCGTCCGGCGGCCGTTACCTGGTCACGATCGAGCAACTGAACACCACGGGCGGCGTCATCGCCACCAAGGAGGTCACCGCGGACCGGGTCTTCTTCGCGGCGGGCAGTGTCGGCACGTCGAAACTGCTGGTGAAGCTCAAGGAGACCGGCGTGCTGCCCAACCTGAACGACGAGATCGGCAAGGGCTGGGGCGAGAACGGCAACGTCATGTGCGGCCGCGCCAACCACCTGTGGGACCCGACCGGGCGGCTTCAGTCGTCCATGCCGACCGGAGGCATCGACAACTGGGACGCGGGCGGCGCGTTCGCCGAGGTGGCCCCGCTCCCCACCGGCATCGAGACCTTCGCCTCGTTCTACCTGTCGATCACGAGGAACCCCAACCGCGCCCGGTTCACCTGGAACGCGGCGGCCGGACGGGTCGAGCTGAACTGGCAGACCGCCTGGAAGCAGCCCTCGATCGACGCCGCGAAGACCATCTTCGACAAGATCAACGCCAAGGAGGGCACGATCTACCGGACCGACCTGTTCGGCGTCTACAAGATCTGGGGCGACCATCTCACCTATCACCCGCTCGGCGGCGCGGTGCTGAACAGGGCCACCGACAACTACGGGCGGCTGCACGGCTACCAGGGCCTGTACGTCGTCGACGGCGCGCTCATCCCGGGCAACGTCACGGTCAACCCGTTCGTCACCATCACGGCCCTCGCCGAGCGCAACATCGAGAACATCATCGCCGCCGACCTGTAGCCGGACCGGCGTCTTCGCGGGGCACGGCCGCGGTCAGGCCGTGGCCTTGCGGGTGACGACCACGACGTAACGGCAGGTGCCGGTGGTGTCGTTGACGAACTCGCGCGCCTGGGGCCTTCCGAGCTCGACGGTGTCCCCTGCGGTGAGGCGGTGCGCGGTCGCTCCCTCCAGGAGGGTCAGCTCGCCGTCCAGGACCCAGATGAGCTGGGCGATGAACGCGAACGACGCCGCCGGCATCGGCACGCGGGCGCCCGCGGGCAGCAGGATCTCGGTGACATCGGCGGGGAACTTCGGCGTCGATATCTGGCGGCGCAGGTAGCCGGTGCCGGGGTCCGTCCAGGAGGGGGTGTCGGCGGCCCGCCGTACCCGGTCGGGAGCGGCGCCGTCCGCCGGTGACAGCAGCTCGGTCATGCTCAGCTCCAGCGCCGCGGAGAGCCTGCCGAGGATGACGGCGGTGGGGCTGCTCTCACCACGCTCGATCTTGCTGATCATCGCCCGGGACACGCCGGAGACCTCGGCGAGCCGGGCCAGTGACCATCCGCGCCGGCCACGCTCCTCCCGTACCCGCCGTCCGAGGTCGTTCGCGCCGTCCATCAAGGTGGGCATGCCTCCACCCTAGGAGCGTCCTCGCCGTCGAGGCGCAGCTCCATGTAGACGCTGTTGGGATCGTCGACGTAATCCGCGAACGGCTTGCAGAAGGCGAAACCGTGCCGGGCGTAGAGCCGCCGGGCCGGGGCGAAGAACTCCTGGCTTCCCGTCTCCAGCAGCACCCGGCGATGCCCGCGCTCGGCGGCGGCCCGCAGCAGGTGCCGGAGCATGGCGGCCCCGACGCCCCGGCCTCGCGCGTCCCGCGCGGTGCGCATCGACTTCAGCTCGACATCGCCGCCGCCGAGATCCTTGAGCGCGCCGCAGCCGCGGAGCTCCCCGCCCTCCCATACGGACCAGAACGAGACCGCCGGGTGCCGCAGCTCCTCCAGATCCAGCGCGTGCACCGACTCCGGCGGCGAGGTGGCGCGCATGTCGGCCAGGTGCTCCTCCAGCAGCCGGCGGATCTCGGGCCGGGCCAGGCCACCGAGCTCGAAGCGCAACATCATCCGGCTCCCGCGTCACCGCTCCCGTACACGCCATACGGCCGATGGCCGCTTATCCATGATAGTGGACATGTATCCACTATCTGACCGGAGCGCTCGGCCCTGCCGGCCCGTCGGCGGGGCCGGCGGGGTCGGCGGGGCCGACGTCTCAGGCCATGCCGCCGTTGGAGAAGATGACCTGGCCGTTGACCCAGCGGGCCGGGCCGGCGAGGAAGGCCACGGTCTCGGCGGCGTCCTCGGGCTCGCCCAGGCGGCCCATCGGGTTGGCCTGGGCGAGGTTGGCGATCAACTCGTCGCTCTTGCCGTCCAGGAAGAGCGGTGTCGCGGTCGGGCCGGGGGCGACGACGTTGACGGTGATGTCCCTGCCACGGAGCTCGCGCGCGAGGATCAGGGTCATGCCCTCCACGGCGGCCTTGCCGGCGACGTAGGCGCCGTACGCGGGGAGCTGGGTGCGGGTGACGCTGGTCGAGAAGTTGATCAGCGCGCCGCCCGCCCGCAGCCGGTTGGCCGCGAGCTTCGAGACGACGAACGTGCCCCGGACGTTGGTCCGGTGCATGCGGTCGAGGTCCGCCAGGTCGAGCGTGGCGATCGGGCTCAGCAGCATGATGCCCGCCGTGTTCACCACGACGTCGACACCGCCGAACGCGGCCTCCGTCGCGTCGAACGCGGCGGTCATCGCGGCCTCGTCGGCGACGTCCCCGCTCACGGCGATCGCCTGTCCACCGGCCTGCTCGACCTCGGCGACGAGCGCCTTGGCGGCGGCCTCGTTCCCGGCGTAGTGCACCGCGACGGCGAAGCCGTCGGCGGCGAGCCGCCGGACGACGGCTCGGCCGATGCCGCCCGAACCACCGGTGACGAGAGCGACCCGGCGCGTGGTGTCGTTGTTCGTGCTCATGGGTTCTCCTTCAGTGGGATGGGTTCGTCTGGGGCCGGGGCTCGTTCACCTCGACCCGGAGGATCCGGTCGTCTCCGGGACGCGGGTCGGTTCCGCCCCAGGTGGCGCGGTCGGTGTTGGAGGTGACGAGCCACAGGGCGCCGTCCGGGGCGACCTCGACGGTGCGGATCCGGCCGTGGTCGCCGGTGAAGTGGGCGATGGGGCCGCCGGTGGCGGCGCGGCCCCGGACGGGAAGCTGCCAGAGCCGCCGCCCGCCCAGAGCCCCGATCCACAGCGATCCCTTGGCGTAGGCGACGCCGGACGGGCTCGCCTCGTCGGGGTGGATCGTGGCGATCGGCGCCACGCCCGTGGACCCGGCCGTCCCCTCGGTCTCCGGCCACCCGTAGTCGGCGCCCGCGCGGAGGACGTTGACCTCGTCCCAGGTGCGGTGCCCGAGTTCGGAGGCGTAGGCGGTGCCATCGGGCCCGAACGCGATGCCCTGCACGTTCCGGTGGCCCTTGGAGTAGATCGGGGACGAGCCCGGGTTGCCGCCGGGGACGGAGCCGTCGACCGCGATCCGCAGGATCTTGCCGTTGAGGGAGTCGTCGTCGGCCGCGTTCGCGGGATCGAAGGCGTCGCCCGTGCCGATCCACAGGTGCCCGTCCGGCCCGATGGCGATGCGCCCGCCGTGGTGCCGGTCGGCGGTCCGGATGCCGTCGAGCAGGACCCGGCCGACGGTGAGGGAACGGTGGTCGCGGGCGATGGTGAGCGCGACGACGCGGTTCTCGTCCCGCCCGGAGACGACGGCGTAGACGGTGCGGTCGGTCGCGAACCTGGGGGAGGCGGCGATGCCGAGCAGCCCGCCTTCCGAGCTGACGTGCACGCCGGGGACGACGCCGACCCGCTGTGGCGTGCCGCCGTTCGCGGGGACGCGCAGGATCTCACCGGAGATCCGTTCGGAGACGAGCGCCGACCGGTCGGGCAGGAAGGTCAGCCCCCAGGGCGCCTCCAGGCCGGTCGTCAGCTCGACCGGCCTGCCCAGGGACGCGACCGGGCCGGACTGCGTGCCGCCGGAACTCGCGGTCCGGGAGGCGGCGGCGGGGGTGGCCTCGCCGCCCTGGCCCGCGCATCCGGTCAGCGCCATCGCGATGACCGCGATGACGATCGCGGCGCGCGACCGGCGCAGGCGGGCCGTCGCCGCGTCAGCGCGCTGGGGGTTTGGACCGATACCCGCTGGTGAGGCCACATGCTTGAGCTCCATGGCCGTGGCTCCCTAGGATATGGACGATCTGTTCATATACGACCATAGCTCGGAAATGAACGAGCTGTCCATAAAAATGAGGTGACGATGGTGGAGAACGTTCCGGGCGAGCAGGTCGCGGCCCGCCGGCCCGGCCGGGGCCGGCGACCGGCCGCACAGGTGCGCGCCGCCGTGCTCGCCGCCGCGGGGCGCATCCTGCTGCGCGACGGCCTGCCGGCGGTCACCTTCGACCGGGTGGCGGCCGAAGCGGGGGCGAGCAAGACGACCCTCTACAAGTGGTGGCCGTCGCCCGGCGCGCTCGCGGCCGAGGCGTACTTCGCCCAGAGCCGGCGGACACTGGAGTTCCCCGACACCGGCGACGTGCGCGCCGACCTGATCAGCCAGCTCGGCGCGTTCGTCCGCTGGCTGAAGGAGGAGGGCGCGGAGAAGCCCGTGTCCGAGCTGGTCGGCGCGGCGCAGCTCGATCCCGATCTGGAACGGGCCTGGTCGGAGAGCTACGCGCAGCCCCGTCGTGAGCTCGCGCGCGAACGCCTCCGCATCGCCCAGCGGCAGGGCCAGGTGCGCGAGGACGCCGACCTCGACGTCATCGTGGACCAGCTCTGGGGCGCCTGCTACCACCGGTTGCTCGTCCTCAAGGTGCCCTTCGACGAGTCGATCGTCGAAAGCCTGGTCGACCACGCGCTCTACGGATCGGCTCCGCGCGACGCCGCGCGATGAGTTCCGGCGTCACCCCTGGTCCTCACTCCGGGCGGCCCCACGACGGAAAGGAGTGTCATGGGCAGGATCATCTACTGGATGAACACCTCGATCGACGGCTACATCGAGGACCGCCACGGTGGCCCGGGCTTCGGCGAACCGGCCGAGGACTTCCAGGAGGCCGCGAACGACCACGTGCGCCGGTTCGCGGCGTTCCTGTTCGGGCGGCGGCTGTACGAGACGATGGAAAAGCCCTGGACACAGGACCTCGGCAAGGAGGGCGCCCCGCCCCTTGAGCGCGAGTTCGCCCGCCTGTACAGGGAGACGCCGCGCTACGTCTTCTCCGACACCCTCCAGACCGTCCCCGACGGGGTCACGCTCGTCCGCCGCGAGGACGCCCGGTCCACGGTCACGCGCCTCAAGCGGGAGACCGACGGCACCCTCCAGCTCGGCGGCCCCGAGCTGGCCGTCTCCCTGCTGGACCTCATCGACGAGTTCTGGGTGTACGCCTTCCCCGTGATCGTCGGGGGCGGCAAGCCGTACCTCCCCGTGACGACGGAGCTGCGGCTGCGCCCGGTCGAGCACCGCCTCCTCGCCTCGGGGATCACGTTCCGGCGTTACGTACGGCCCTGACCCGAGGACCCGGCCGTGACCCGGATCATCCGCTCGACCCCGCCTTCTGCGAGGCCGTCAGGACGCGGACGGCGGCGAGGGCGAGCGGATGCAGGTCGTCGGCGTGGTCGGCGGCACGGGCGATGAGGTCCGCCCGCATGCCCGGCTCCCAGAACATGCGGATGTGCTCGGCGATGGCGGCGGCCGCCTCGTCGGGCGGCCGCCGCTCGAACTGGACGGCGATGTCGTTGGCGAGTCGGATCTGAGAAGGCAGCACGTCGTTCATCGTACGGACGGGCGGTTCCTGCGCGGCGCCGGTGCTCACCGGTCGGACACCGTGGTCGGCACGGCCCGCTCCTCCGGTTCGGCCGTCGGATCCGCGGGGCTGCGGAGCTCGACCTGGACGGCCGTGACCTTGTACTCCGGGCAGTTGGTCGCCCAGTCGGAGTTCTCCGTCGTGACGACGTTGGCGCCGGTGACCGGATGGTGGAAGGTGGTGTACACGACGCCGACGGGCATCCGGTCGGTGATCATCGCCTTGAGCGTGGTCCGGCCGACCCGGCTGGACAGCGACACCTCGTCCCCGTCGCCGATGCCGCGGACCTCCGCGTCGTGCGGGTGGATCTCCAGGACGTCCTCCGGATGCCAGGCCACGTTGGCGGTGCGGCGGGTCTGGGCGCCCACGTTGTACTGGGTGAGGATCCGGCCGGTGGTCAGGATCAGCGGGTACTTGCGGGTACTGCGTTCGCTGGTGGGGACGAAGGCGGTCTCGACGAAGCGCCCCTTGCCGCGCACGAACCCGTCGACGTGCATGATCGGGGTGCCTTCGGGGGCCGCGTCGTTGCAGGGCCACTGGACGCTGCCGAGCCTGTCGAGCTTGGCGAACGAGACCCCGGCGAAGGTGGGCGTGGTCGCGGCGATCTCGTCCATGATCTGAGCGGGGTGGTCGTAGTGCATGGGGTAGCCCATGGCGGTGGCCAGCTCGCACGCGACCTGCCATTCGTGCTTGCCGCACTGGGGCGGCATGACGGGACGCACGCGGTTGATGCGGCGTTCGGCGTTGGTGAACGTCCCGTCCTTCTCCAGGAACGAGGTGCCGGGCAGGAACACGTGGGCGTACTTGGCGGTCTCGTTCAGGAACAGGTCCTGGACGACGACCAGGTCCATCGCGGTCAGCGCCGCGACCACGTGCTGGGTGTTCGGGTCGGACTGCGCGAGGTCCTCCCCCTGGATGAACAGGGCGCGGAAGGAGCCGTCGATGGCGGCGTTGAACATGTTGGGGATGCGCAGGCCCGGTTCGGGCTGGATGGCGCGTCCCCACAGGTTCTCGAAGACGGAGCGGACGGCGTCGTCGGAGACGTGCCGGTAGCCGGCCAGCTCGTGCGGGAACGACCCCATGTCGCAGGAGCCCTGCACGTTGTTCTGGCCGCGCAGCGGATTCACGCCCACGCCGTCGCGGCCGATGTTGCCGGTGGCCATGGCCAGGTTCGCCATGCCCATCACCATCGTGGAGCCCTGGCTGTGCTCGGTGACGCCCAGGCCGTAGTAGATCGCCGCGTTGCGCGCGGTCGCGTAGAGCCGGGCCGCGGCCCGCAGCTCGGCGGCCGGCACCCTGGTGACCTGCTCGACGGCCTCGGGGCTGTTCTCCTCGCGGGCGATGAACTCGGCCCACTCGGTGTAGCCCTCGCAGCGTTCCTCGATGAAGGACCGGTCGACCAGGCCCTCGGTGACGGCGACATGGGCCATGGCGTTGATCACGGCCACGTTCGTGCCGGGGGCGAGCTGCAGATGGTGCTCGGCCCGGATGTGCGGGGAACGGACCAGGTCGATGCGCCGGGGATCGACGACGATCAGCTTGGCGCCCTCGCGCAGCCTGCGCTTCATCCGCGACGCGAAGACCGGGTGCCCGTCGGTGGGGTTGGCGCCGATGACCATGATCACGTCGGCCTGCGCGACGGACCTGAAGTCCTGGGTGCCGGCGGACGTCCCGAACGTCTGCTTGAGTCCGTAGCCGGTGGGGGAGTGGCAGACCCGGGCGCAGGTGTCCACGTTGTTGTTCCCGAACGCGGCGCGGACCATCTTCTGCACCGCGTAGACCTCTTCGTTGGTGGTGCGGGAGGAGGTGATCCCGCCGATCGCGCCGACCCCGTGGGCCCGCTGCACCTCGCGGAGCTTCGTGGCGGTGTAGGAGATCGCGGTGTCCCAGTCGACCTCGCGCCACTCGTCGCTGATCGACTCACGGATCATCGGGGACAGCTTGCGGTCGGGATGGGTGGCGTACCCGAACGCGAAGCGGCCCTTCACGCAGGAGTGGCCCTCGTTGGCGCCGCCGTCCTTGTACGGCACCATCCGCACGAGCTGGTCGCCACGCAGCTCGGCCTTGAACGAGCAGCCGACCCCGCAGTAGGCGCAGGTCGTGATCACGCTGCGGGTCGGCATGCCCAGGTCGACGACGGTCTTCTCCTGGAGGGTCGCGGTCGGGCACGCCTGCACGCACGCACCGCACGACACGCACTCCGAGTCCATGAAGGACGTGCCTCCGGGGGAGACCTTGGAGTCGAACCCGCGTCCCTCGATGGTCAGCGCGAACGTGCCCTGGATCTCGTCGCACGCCCGCACGCAACGCGAGCAGACGATGCACTTGGACTCGTCGAAGTCGAAGTAGGGATTGCTGTGGTCGGTCGGCGCGTCGAGGTGGTTCGCCCCTTCGTAGCCGTAGCGGACCTGCCGCAGGCCGACCACGCCGGACATGTCCTGGAGCTCGCAGTCGCCGTTGGCAGAGCAGGTCAGGCAGTCCAGGGGGTGGTCGGAGATATAGAGCTCCATGATCCCCTGGCGCAGCTTCTCCAGCCGGGGCGTCTGGGTGCGCACCGACATCCCGTCGGCCACCGGCGTGGTGCACGAGGCGGGCGTGCCGGGCTTACCGTCGATCTCCACCAGGCACAGCCGGCAGGAGCCGAACGCCTCCAGGCTGTCGGTCGCGCACAGCTTGGGGATGTCGATGCCGGTCAGCGCCGCCGCCCGCATGATCGACGTGCCGGCCGGGACGGTCACGGGGTGCCCGTCCACCTCGACGGCGACGGTGGCCTCTCCGGGCCTGGCGGGCGTGCCGAGGTCGGGTTCCTTGAACAGCGTCACGGTGTCGTTCCTTCCTCGTGGAGCGAGGTGAACCGGCGTGGGGTGAAGTCGTCGGGGAAATGGCGGAGGGCGCTGAGCACGGGGTTGGGCGTCAGCCCGCCCATCGCGCACAGCGACCCGTCGGTCATCAGCTCGCACAGGTCGCTCAGCAGCGCCAGGTTCGCGTCCGGGTCCCGGCCTTCGACGACCTTGTCGATGGTCTCCACGCCGCGCACCGACCCGACCCGGCAGGGCGTGCACTTGCCGCAGGACTCCTCGGCGCAGAACTCCAGGGCGAACCGGGCCATCCGCGCCATGTCGACCGTGTCGTCGAAGACCACGATGCCGCCGTGCCCCAGCATGGCCTTGGCGGCGGTGAACGACTCGTAGTCCAGCGGGATGTCGAGCCCGTCGGCGGGAAGGTAGGCGCCGAGCGGCCCGCCGACCTGCACCGCCCGTACCGGACGGCCGGAACGGGTGCCGCCGCCGAACTCGTGGATCAGCTCGTGGAGCGTCATGCCGAACGCGGTCTCGAACACCCCGCCCCGGGCGATGTTGCCGGCGAGCTGGAAGACCTGGGTGCCCCGGGAATCCTTCGAGCCGAGCGCCTGGTAGGCGGCGGCACCGCCGTCCAGGATCGCGGGGACGGAGGCCAGGGTGAGCACGTTGTGCACCAGCGTCGGCTTGCCGAACAGCCCGCTGATCGCCGGGATCGGCGGCTTGGCCCGCACCATCCCGCGCTTGCCCTCCAGGCTGTCCAGCATGGAGGTCTCCTCACCGCAGATGTAGGCACCGGCCCCCACCCGGACGAACAGGTCGAACGACAGGCCGGAGCCGAGCACGTCCTCGCCGAGCCAGCCGCGGGCGTAGGCGACCTCGATCGCCTGCCGCAGCGTGCGGACCGCGTCCGGGTACTCCGAGCGCACGTACACGTAGCCCTCGGTGGCGCCGGTCGCGTGCGCGGCGATCGTCATGCCCTCGATCAGGCAGAACGGGTCGCCCTCCATCAGCATCCGGTCGGCGAACGTCCCGCTGTCGCCCTCGTCGGCGTTGCAGCACACGAACTTCACGTCCGCCCGCGTGTCCAGGACGGTCTTCCACTTGATCCCGGCCGGGAACCCCGCACCGCCCCGTCCGCGCAGTCCCGACCCGGTGACCTCGTCGACGACGGCGGCCGGGGACATCTCCAGCGCCCGCCGCAGCCCCTCCAGCCCGCCGTGGGCCAGGTAGTCATCGGCGGACAGCGGGTCGGTGACGCCGACGCGCCGCATGCACAACCGCTGCTGCGCCGCCATCCACGGCAGTTCCTCCACCAGACCCAGATGGCGCTCATGGTCGCCCAGGGAACGGCCGTCACCGAGGCAGGCGAGCAGTTCCGGCACCTCGGCCGGGCTCATCGGGCCGAAACCGACACGTCCCTCCGGCGTCTCGACCTCGACCAGCGGCTCCAGCCACAGCATCCCGCGGGAGCCGGTGCGCACCAGCCGGACGTCCCGGCCCGCCGCCTCGCGGACGATCGCGGCGGCCACCTCGTCGGCCCCGACCGAACGGGCCGCCGAATCACACGGCACAAAGATCGTGGTCGTCACCGGTCGCCCGCCTCCGCTTCCATCACGAGCGTGTCCAGCCGGTTCTCGTCGAGCCTGCCGTGCAGCCGCCCATTGATCTGCGCCGCGGGACCGAGCGCGCAGTTGCCCAGGCAGAACACCTGCTCCAGGGTCACCGTGCCGTCCCGCGTCGTCTCTCCGAGCTCGACCCCGTACACCTGCCGCGCGTGCGCGACCAGCCGCTCGGCGCCCACCGACTGGCACGCCTCGGCCCGGCACAGGCGCACCACCGTCCGGCCCGCGGGCTTGTCACGGAAGTCCGCGTAGAAGCTGATCACCCCGTGCACCTCGGCCTTGGACAGGTTCAGCTCCTCGGCGATCACCGGCACCATCTCCGGGCCGATATAGCCGAACTCCGCCTGCAGCCCGTGCAGGATCGGCAGCAACGCCCCGCGATCGCCGCGATGCACGTCCACGACCGCGCGCACCCGCTCCGCGGACGATCCCTCACCCGGCACCACCGTCATCACCTGCCTCTCAACCCTTGACGCGGTGGGCGCCGGTGTAGACGTTCATATCCGGCCCGCGTAGAAATCCGATCAATGTCATGCCTTGTTCCTCGGCCAGCTCCACCGCCAGCGACGACGGCGCGGACACCGCGGCCAGCGCCGGCACCCCCGCCATCACCGCTTTCTGCACCAGCTCGAACGACGCCCGTCCCGAGACCATCAGCACCGTGCCCGCCGCGGGCACGCGGCCCTTCATCAGGAGCTCGCCCAGAGCCTTGTCGACCGCGTTGTGGCGGCCCACGTCCTCCCGGACCACCAGCAGGTCCCCGTCCGCGGTGAACACGCCCGCCGCGTGCAGCCCTCCGGTGGAGGCGAAGACCTTCTGCCGCTCCCGCAGCCGGTCGGGAAGCGACAGCAGCGTCTCCACCGCGAACCGGGACGGGTCCTCGGACGGGGAGAACCGCGTCCGCAACCGGACCGCGTCCAAGGCCGCCTTACCGCACACTCCGCACGATGAGGTGGTGTAGAAATTCCGCTCCACCCCCACATCCGGGGGCGGCACGCCGGCGCTCAGCGTCACATCCAGCACGTTGTAGGTATTGCGGCCGTCGGCGTCCACGCTGTCGCAGTAGCGCGCGGACGACACGTCTTCACGACCGCCGATCACGCCTTCGGTGAGCAGGAACCCATGCGCCAATTCCACATCATGGCCGGGCGTGCGCATCGTCACGGCCAGGGCCCGCCCGCCGACCCGGATCTCCAGCGGCTCCTCACCGGCCACGGCGTCGACCCGCCGCCGCTCACCGGAGGCGGAAACCCGCAGGATCGGCCGCCGAACCGTCACCCTCGCCACCCGCATCAGCTTAGTGCAGCGCGAAATTATCGCCAGTGGGGTTTCCATCTCCCGAAAACTCCGCCGCGACCGATGCGCTCCCGCCAAGCAACGCTTATGACGCAATAGAAGAATCTTGTTGAGAACGGCACGCCGACGAAGTCCCAATAGCCGCCGAGCCCCGGTCCTCAGCGCGGTTCATGCGCTCCACGCTCCCTTGTCCCACCACCGCAAAAGGGCACGGAGTGACCGGGTGGGGGCCCGCGGAGCGCGTCGGCCTCGGTGTCGGAGGGGGCGACGACCACCAGGGGGCCGAAGATCTCCTCGCACCAGTGCGGGGCGCCCTGCGGCATGTCCGTGATCACCGTGGGGCGGACGACCCACCCGTCGCCGAACCCGCCGGTGAGGATCCGGCCGCCCTGCGTCTCGACGGTGTCCAGGTACCGGCTGTCGGCGAGCGGTATCCGTGGCAGCTCTCGGGCGGCATGCAGCAGCGCGTGGCGATCGCCCGCGCGCTGGCGTACGAGCCCCGGATCCTGCTCATGGACGAGCCGTTCGCCGCCCTCGACGCGCAGAACCGCGCCGACCTGGAGGACCTGACCCTCGAAACCCGCCCGGCTCGGCCGGTGTCCAGGCCCCCGGCAGCCCTGGCCATCTCGATGGCCAGGGCTGCACTTGTCATCTGACCTGGGCATACTTGGGCTTCCGGCCCCTCGCGCCGACCGGGCCGCATCGTCCACCAGGCGCGCTCCCGCCCGTGGGGGTGTCGTGGGGGCGACTATCCGAACCACCCAAACACCCGCACCGAAAGCTGGCAGTCCGCACAAAGCGGATGCGCTGATCCGCGCGGCAGAATTAACTTGATATCGAGAACCTTGATACCGAGATATTGATCAGCGCCGGATGTGAGGTGGCAATCGTGATCATCGGGGTGGTCAAGGAGGACGCGCCCGGGGAACGGCGGGTGGCGGCGACGCCGGACACGGTCACTCAACTGCAGAAGCTCGGGTACGAGGTGGTCGTCGCGCCCGGAGCCGGGGCCGCGTCGGGGTTCCCCGACGAGCGGTACGAGGACGCGGGCGCGTCCATCGGCGACGCGAACGCGGCGGACGTGGTGTTCGGCATCAACCCGCCCACGCCCGAACGGCTCGACGCGCTGCGTCCGGGCGCCACGCTCATCGGCATGCTGAACCCGCGGCTCCGGCAGGACCTGGTGGACGACCTCGCCGGGCGCCCGATCACGGCGCTGTCGCTGGACGCGGTGCCGCGCGTCTCCCGGGCGCAGTCGTTCGACGTGCTGTCCTCGATGGCCAACATCGCCGGGTACCGCGCGGTGATCGAGGCGGCGCACGAGTTCGGCCGGTTCTTCACCGGCCAGGTCACCGCGGCCGGCACGGTCCCGCCGGCGAAGGTGCTGGTCGCGGGCGTCGGCGTGGCCGGGCTCGCGGCGATCGGCGCGGCGGGCAGCCTGGGCGCGGTGGTACGCGCCACCGACCCGCGGCCCGAGGTCGCCGACCAGGTGCGCTCGCTCGGCGGCGAGTACCTGGCCGTCGCCGAGCCCGAGGCGGACGCCTCACCGGGCACCGGCTACGCCAAGGAGATGTCGGACGACTACAACGCCCGCGCCGCCGCCCTCTACGCCGCCCAGTGCCGCGAGGTCGACATCATCCTCACGACCGCGCTCATCCCCGGCAAGCCCGCGCCCAGGCTGATCACCGCCGAGATGGTGGCCAGCATGCGGCCGGGCTCGGTGATCGTCGACATGGCGGCGGGCAACGGCGGCAACGTCGAGGGGTCGGTGCCCGGCGAACGGGTCGTCACCGACAACGGCGTCATCATCCTCGGCTACACCGACCTCGCCGGACGGCTCCCCGCCCAGGCGTCCCAGTTGTACGGGACCAACCTGGTCAACCTGATGAAGCTGCTGACGCCGAAGCGGGACGGAACGCTCGTCCTGGACTTCGACGACGTGGTGCAACGTTCCATGACCGTCGTCCGCGACGGCGAGCTGACCTGGCCGCCGCCCCCGGTGGCCGTGTCGGCGGCACCCGCCGCGCCGCCCGAGCGGGAGCCCGTCCGGGAACGGGAGCCGGAGAGGAAGGCGAGCCCGCTGCCGCGCCGGCTCGGCGTCGCCGCTGCCGCCGCCGCGACGTTCGGCCTGATCGCCGCCTCGCCCGCCGCGCTACAGGTGCACCTGACCGTGTTCGCGCTGGCCATCGTGATCGGCTACTACGTCATCGGGAACGTGCACCACGCGCTGCACACCCCGCTGATGTCGGTCACCAACGCGATCTCCGGGATCATCGTGGTCGGCGCGCTGCTGCAGATCGGCGCGGGCAACGCGGCGATCACCGTGCTGTCGCTCGTGGCCATCCTGCTCGCGAGCATCAACGTCTTCGGCGGGTTCGCGGTCACCCGCCGCATGCTCGCCATGTTCATCAGAAGCTAGGCACCGGAGCCCGCCATCATGACCATCACAACCGCGGCGACCGCGGCCTACGTCCTCGCGGCGCTGTTCTTCATCCGCGCGCTGGCCGGCCTCTCGCGGCACGAGTCGGCGCGCCTCGGCAACGCCTACGGCATGCTCGGCATGGCGGTCGCGCTCGTCGCGACCGTCGCGCTCACCCTCGACGACGGCATCGACCCGCCCGCGTTCGCGATGCTCGTCGCCGCCGTCGCGGTCGGCGCGCTGATCGGCCTGAACCGGGCGCGGGCGGTCGAGATGACGGCCATGCCCGAGCTGATCGCGCTGCTGCACAGCTTCGTCGGGCTGGCGGCCGTCCTGGTCGGCTGGAGCGGCTACCTGCACGTCGAGCACCACCCCGAGGGGACGGAGGCCACGGCGCTCGCCCGCGAAGGGATGCTCGGCATCCACAGCGCCGAGGTGTTCATCGGCGTCTTCATCGGCGCCGTCACCTTCACCGGCTCGGTCGTCGCGTACGGGAAGCTGTCGGGCAGGCTGAAGTCCGCGCCGCTGATGCTGCCGGGCAAGAACGTCCTCAACCTCGCGGGCCTCGCCGGGTTCGCCGCGCTCACCGTCGCCTTCGTCGTCGAGCCGCGGCCGTGGCTGCTCGTCGCGGTCACGGCGCTGGCGCTGGCGTTGGGCTGGCACCTGGTGGCGTCCATCGGCGGCGGCGACATGCCCGTCGTGGTCTCCATGCTGAACAGCTACTCCGGGTGGGCGGCCGCCGCGTCCGGGTTCCTGCTCGGCAACGACCTGCTGATCATTGTCGGCGCCCTGGTGGGGTCCTCGGGCGCCTACCTGTCGGCCATCATGTGCAAGGCGATGAACCGCTCGTTCCTCTCGGTGATCGCGGGCGGCTTCGGGCTGGAGGCGCCCACCGGGCCCGGCGACGGGCAGGGCGAGCACCAGGAGATCACCGCCGTCGAGGCGGCCGAGGCGCTCGCCGCCGCCTCCTCGGTGATCATCACTCCCGGCTACGGCATGGCCGTCGCGCAGGCGCAGTACCCCGTCGCCGAGCTCACCGCGCGGCTGCGCGAACGCGGCGTCCAGGTCAGGTTCGGCATCCACCCGGTCGCCGGGCGCCTGCCCGGCCACATGAACGTGCTGCTCGCCGAGGCCAAGGTGCCCTACGACCTGGTGCTGGAGATGGACGAGATCAACGACGACTTCGCCGCCACCGACGTGGTGCTGGTGATCGGCGCGAACGACATCGTCAACCCGGCCGCGGCGGAGGACCCCACCAGCCCGATCGCGGGCATGCCCGTCCTGGAGGTCTGGAACAGCGAACGGGTCATCGTGTTCAAACGCTCCATGGCCACCGGTTACGCGGGCGTCCAGAACCCGCTGTTCTTCCGCGACAACACCCGGATGCTCTTCGGCGACGCCAAGGAACGGGTCACCGACATCCTCGAAGCCCTCAAGCACCTCGCACCGGCCACCGGGAAGACCCTGACCGGTACCCGCTCCTGACCGCGGTCACCTGACCCGAAGACCGGGGCGCTCGGGCTCGCGCCGGCCGCCGTGTCCGGCCGACCGGCGGCCGGCGCGAGCCCGCGCTCGGCGTCCGGCATCGCGCCTCCACCAGGCCGAAACCGTCCTCACGCGTCCGGCCTCGCAGGCCCTGGTCATCATTCGGTTTCAAAATAATACGACTATCGTATAAGATGACTTTCATGCGACTGACGCGGCAGCCGTCTCGAAGCCATCGGGGCGTCCTCCCGTCGTCAGGCGCGCCGGGGCGCTACCCATCGCCCCGTGGCCGCCCGCGCAGGACCCGGGGGGCGGGGGCCGATCCTCCTCACGCTCTACATCCGCATCAAAGGAGCACTTCATGGTGGACATCACCGTCTGGGTGGCGCAGGGGCTGCTGGCCCTCTTCTTTCTCGCCGTCGGGCTGCCCAAACTCGCCGGCAGGGGCCTTGACCGCTGGATCGGTTTCGATCAGATACCGCGGCCCGTGACCATCCTCATCGGCGTTTCCGAGGTCGCAGGAGCCGCCGCCCTCCTCGTCCCGCCGCTCATCGACCGGTTCGAGTGGACCACTCCGCTCGCCGCCGTGGGCATCGCCGTCATCTCGCTGATGGCCAGCGGCTTCCACCTTCGGGCCCGGGAATGGCTGACCACCATCGAGACCGCGCTGTGGGCGTCGCTCGCGGGAGCGGTCGCGATCGGCCGGTGGGACGAAGGGGCGAAGGCGCCCTCGATCCCGAGGGACGCGCTCGTCCCGGTCCTGATCGCCGTGGTGGTCGCGATCGTCTCCAATTTCGTCCTGCTGATCCGTGCCACGCCGTCACCCGCGCGTGAGGACGGCGAACCGGCGAGGCCATGACCGCTCACTCCGCCCCTTTCGGAGCAACCCGGGAGTTGGCGGCGACCGCGCCGCGACGCCCGGGGTGGCGTCCGGCCGTTCGGATACGATAGATCGGTGATCCAGACGGTACGGGAGCCGAATATATGAGTGCCGAAGCTTCTGGCAGCGACGCGGAGAAGCGACGGCACCGGCGGTTGACCCGCTCCGTCAAGGGATCGTTGCGCGAACTGAACGTCCAGTTGTCCTTGCTCAACCATTCCATCGGCGCGCGCCTCAAGCTGAAGGACGTGGACCTGTACTGCCTCGACCTGATCAGCCGGGAAGGCCCGCTCAGCCCGACGGCCGTCGCGCGGCGCGCCGGTCTGCATCCGGCCACCACGACCGGTGTCCTCGACAGGCTCGAACGCGGCGGCTGGGTCGTCCGGGAGCGCGACCCGGACGACCGGCGGGCGGTGGTCGTCCGGTTCCTCGGCGACCGAAGCGGCGAACTGTACCGCCTGCTCTCGGGAATGAACGCCTCGATGGACGAGATCTGCGCCGACTATTCTGTGGCCGAACTCGAGATCATCGCGGACTTTCTCGAACGCACGAAGACGGCCGGGCGGCACGCCACCGACGACCTCACGATCGGCTCATAAGATTCCCGCCCCCTGGGCGCGAGGTGAACCCAGCCCACTAACGTGGGGCCGCACGAATCGCCGATCTGTTCTTGTCCCCGGCTGAGAGCGCGCGTTCCCAAGAGGAGGGTGAGATGGTGCGGGGTGGCCTCGTCTTCGGTGCGGTCCTCCTCGGGTTAGCGGTTTCGTCGGCCGCATACCTTCTCTGGGGAATGGCGGGTGCCGTCCTGATCGCCCTCGCCGGGATCACCGGTGAGATCGTCGCCTTGGCGTGGTTGTGCAACGGACTGCTCAACCGTCTCAAAATCCCGCTCGTGTTCACCGGGATCCTCGCGCTCACCGCCCTTCACATCGCCGGTGTCCTGATCACTCAGGACCTCGCGATGAAGCTCGTCGGTGTCGACGCCGAAGCGGTCGTCGAACGGACCTGGACGACGAAGACCCGGGGTTCCGTCAACGACCACTGCACGTTGCGGCACGTCGACGGCAGGTCGATCAGGGGCGAACTGGAAAGCGGCTGCCGCGGCCACCGGGTCGGCGACACCATACCGGTGGTTCTCGACCCGGAGGAAAGGCTCGCACCGGTGGGCGGGCCCAAGTCGGACCTGTCGATAGCGCCGGAGGCCGTCGTGATGACCGTCGCGGGTCTCGTGCTGACGACCACGATCGTGATCGGAAGCCTGCCCGTCCGGCCGGGTCAGAGAAGCCGAACCATCACGCCTGGCTGGTGAGCCCTTAAGCCCGTGAGCGGGACGCGTTGGACCGGCGCCCTGCTCGGCGGACCGCCGCCCCGGTAGGTGCGGCACGTGGGGCGGTTAATGCGAGGATAATCGCGTTAGTGTGTGATCCGGGTCATACGGCCGGGATGGGCGGTGCCACATGGGCGAGATGCCGCGGGCGGTCGGAGCGGTGCGTCCCGGAGGCCGGACGGCGCGTACCCGGGCCGCGGTGTTGACGGCGGCGGCGCGGAACTGGAGGAGACCGGCTACGCCGGGCTCACCCTGGAACGCGTGGCCGAGCGTTCGGGAGTGCACGTGGCCACGCTGTACCGGCGGTGGCGCAACGTCGAAGGACTGGTCGTCGACCTGCTGGGGGAGTTGGGCAAGACCGAGATCCCGATTCCCGACACCGGCTCCTTCGAGACCGATCTGCGCACGCTCGCCCTGGAGATAGCCGCCCTCTACCAGAACCCCCGGCATCGCGCCCTCATCGAGGGCGTGATCGCCGCCGCCCTCCGTTCACCGGAGGCGTCCGACGCCTGGGCCGCGGTGATGGCCGAGCGCAACCGGCTCGCGTCGCGGATCGTCGAGCGGGCCGTTCAGCGGGGCGAACTGCCTCCGGAAACCGACGGCATCGCGGTCATCAACGCCGTCGGCGCCCCCTTCTACTACCGGATGCTCGTGGTCCGCGGGCAGGTCGACGACGCCCTCGCCGAGACCGCCGGCGCCACCGTTCACGCGGGTGCCCTCAGCGGCGCCTTCACCCGTAAGCCGACCACCGCTCCGTGACGCGCGCGGGGTGGATCCCCTCGCGCCCAGAAAGGACCGGCACATGCGACAGGACATCGAGTTCACCTCGGCCGGAACGACCCTCCGCGGATGGTTCTACACACCGGACGGCGCCCTCGGCCCGTACCCGGCCGTGGTCGTGACCCACGGCTTCGGGGCGGTCAAGGAGCAGTACACCGACGACATCGCCGAAGGGCTCGCCGCGGCCGGGCTGGCGGTGGTCCTCTATGACCACGCCTGCTTCGGCGCCAGCGACGGCGAACCTCGCCAGGAGGCCGATCCGTGGACGCAGATCCAGGGATACCGGGACGCCATCACCTACCTGTGCACACGACCGGAAGTGGACCCGGAACGCATCGGAGTCTTCGGCTCCAGCTATTCGGGCGGCCACGTGCTCGTGGTCGCCGCCATCGACCGGCGGGTCAAGGCCGTCTACTCCCAGGTACCCGTCATCAGCGGCGGTACGACCCTGTCCCGGTTCATCCCCAGCGAAGGGCTCGCCGAAGTCCGCGAGACCTTCGACGCCGACCGGCTCGCCCGCTTCGCCGGCGAACCCCCCGCGATGATCCCGCTGATCACGGCGGCGCCCGGGGAGCCCGCCGCGCCGGCCGACCGGCAGACGTACGAGTGGTACCAGTCGATCCCCGCCGAGCGCCTGAAGACCTGGCGCAACGAGGTGACCCTGCGGTCGGTGGAGCTGATCTCCGGCTACGAACCCGGCGACTACATCTCCCGCATCTCGCCGACGCCGCTGCTGCTGGTGGTCGCCCAGAATGACATCCTCACCCACAGCGACCTGGCCTTCGCCGCCTATGAACGGGCCCTGCACCCCAAGCGGCTCGTCACTTGTCCCGGCGGCCACTTCGTCGTCTACAACGAGCAGTTCAAGCACACCCTCGGCCTCATGACCGAGTTCTTCCTCCAGTACCTCGGCCCGGCGGCCGGATGACGAAGCCGTACGGAGATGCCCACGCCTGGCCGCCCGCGGTCCCGCGGCCGCACGGTTCGTTCGCCGACCGGCTCGCCGAGGTCGTCGGCGACACCGAACCCGTCGGCGTGCGGCCCGAGTCCCTTCAGCGGATCACCGGGTCCTGAACGCGCCGGTCACTCCAGTAGCTGGACGCGGGAGATGTCCAACGCGGCGGCGAGGAAGGCGGCGCGAAGATCCTCGGGTGCGTCTTCGTCCAGACGCATCACCCCGTGCCGAATGCCGTACCGGGCCAGCGCGCCCACCTCGGCGTCCCGCCCGTCCAGCAGGACGAACGCCAGGGACGAGACGCGCTTGTCGGTGTCGAGGACGCCCATCGCCTGCCCGGCGGCGTCCACCAGCTCGTCAGCCCGATCACCCACCGGCGCCCCATGAACAAAGCAGCGTATAGCGCAGATCTCCGAACGCGCCGTCACACCGATGACCGGCCACCCGGCTCCATCCGCGATCCGGTTCCGCTGAGGATTTGTTGCAGCCGCTTCGCCTCTTCGGCCACGCGAGCGGGCCTACGGAGTGCGGCGAGCCCGTCGAGCCCAGGGATCTCCAGGGTGCTTCCCGTCGCCGCCGCGCACTCCGATCCGAGCGCGATCACGTCGGGCAGCCCTCTCATGCCGGGCTGGTCGACCAAAGCCGGCAGCATGGACGCCACCACTTCGAGGACCTCACGCGGCAGTCCCCGTGCGGCCTCGGTGAGCGAGGCGACCAGCCGGTTCATCTTGATCACGTTGCCCATGCCCAGGGCTCCCAGGAGGGCGCCGAGTCGCTTGGTGTCCAGCAGCGTGCGCGCGGCCAGGGTGTAGATCGCGTCCACCGCGGCGACGCGGTTCTCCGGACGCCCCGCGGCGAGCCCGTAAGCCACGGCGAGGTGGACGACCGGTCCGGGACGGCCCGCCGTCTCCGCCAGCAGGGGCAGGACCGGATTGATGCCGCGCAGGGTGCCGGTGGCTTGCTCGTAGAGATCGGGAATCGCGTGCGCGGCGACGATTTCGGGGTGATGCGGCAGGAGCGACGGCCAAGAGGCCGAAGGGGCGCCGGGCCCTGTCCAGTCCCGCGCGTACGGTTGCTTCTGGAAGGGGTCGGGCGTCTCGGTGAGCGCCTTGTACGGCAACGCCCCTCCGTGCTCGGACGCGGAGGTGAAACTCGGCAGGATCCATGACGTCGGCATGCTCGGCTCCGGATGCTCCCCGAACCTTTCGGCGCCGCCGTCGTCCCGACCGACGAAGCCGTCGAAGGCCGGAAATCTGAGGCTGCCGAGCCTGAGCCCGGCGACGAACGTCGTGCCGGGTTGGCCCGTGATGACCGGATGGGTCTCGACGATCTCGCGTGCCGTTTCGATGGGCACCCGGATCAATGCCTGCTCAAGGTCCCAGGGAAGCGGCGCGGCGGAGGACTTGGCATAAGCGTCGAGCCGCTCAACGAGCGCGGCGGGGTCGATGCCGCCGTTACCGGCCGTAGGGGTGGCGAGCAGGCACGGTATCCGCGTGCCGCCTTTGAGGAAATATTCGACGAGTTCGTGAGTCCGGTAGAGCGTGGCCCGCTCAGGAGCCGGCGGGCGAGCATTGCTCCCCCGATAGAGCTCATCCATCACTTGCCGGTCTCGCGTGTCCAGCCCCAGCACCGCGTCGAAGACACAGCGCAAGGCCCCGGGAACGCCGCGCTGTTCCCATCCCCCAAGTCCATCGGGCGGATACTGCCGTGACAGCGGGCCCAGCGCCTCGACCAGGGCCTGCGGGTCCCGGTGGTGTTCGGCGACGACCGCCTCCATGATGCGTTCGGCGTCGAGCGGATCGACGGCACGACCCGCCAGCGCCGGGACGACGTGCTCGGCCAGTTCCGAGGCCGACGCGATGGGCGGCGGCATGGCTCGCGGCTGATACTCGGGCCGAGGAGGAACCTGAAGGCCCGAGCCCGAAGAACTCACCTCGGCGCCGAGGGCGCGCCGCGCCTCGTCACGTAATGCGGCGTTGAGGTCGCCCGCCGCCTCTCGCAGTTCGGCGAGGATCGCCGGGTCGATGTTCCCGGCATGCTTGATGATCAGGCGGACGGCGCGTTCCTGAACGGTGCCGCCGGGATGCGCGAACGCGGTGGCCGCGGCGCGCATGAGCGGACCGGCCGTGGCGGGGTCCCGGCGGGCCGCGGCGTCCAGCCAGGCCAGTTGCGCGGTCGCGAGACTCTTCTCCGGCCGGACCAGGACGGCGGCCGCGATGTCGAGCAGTGCGTTCGTCTCCAGCCGCCCGGCCTTGTCGAGATCGCGCAGCGCCGCCTGAGCGATCTTCGCGACGGTGCCGGCGCCGCCGCCGGCGATGCCGATGTAGGTCTTCAGCCGGTCCGCGACCTCGTCGAGCGTCGGCGCGAGTTCCTCATGGAGCCTGACGAAGCCGCGCAGATTCCCCGGCCTGTCGCCGCGGAGCAGTTTGGCCGTGCACAGATCGAGCAGTTCGCCGCGGTCCAGCACACCCTCATCGGCCAGCCGCGTCAGGGCCTTCGGCCAGTCGTTCTCCGGGCCGAACCGCGCCGTGCGTTCGGCGGCCAGCTCCGTGCCGATGTCGGCGACCTCGAACATGCGCCGCACGAACTCGGCCAGCCGTGGTTCCGCGCGCAACCGTTCGAGCAGCGTGGTGTGACGCGGGATCGAGAGGTGCGGTCCCAGCTCCGCGAGCCACGACCAGGGACCGCCGGCGCCGTGGTGACCCGTGTAACCGGCCTCCCGGACCCATCCGACGATGTAACCCTCCGTCGCCGGCACCACCGCCCCGGACCAGAGGATCAGTCCTTGGAGCAGTGTCCATCGCCAGACGTCGCCGCGATCGGGAAGCCAGTTCGCCAACCGGACCGCGAGCTCCCGCTGCCAGGCGGTGTCCCGGTGATCGAGGAGGAGGAGCCGAAGCACCTCTCTCCGATCGGCGTTCGTGGAGCCGCCGTTCTCCAGGCACCAGGTCGCGTCCCTCAACCGGCTGCTGGTGAGCCAGTCCAGAGCCTCGGCGGGGCTTCCCGAGCTCATGATTCCGGCGAGGTAGAGCGGAGCGAGCTGATCGTATGCCCGGCCGTACCTGACCATGTCGCCCGAGGACAACTCCTTGCGAAGCTCCGTGCGCAGCGCTTTGAGCTTCGGCCGCAGATGCCTCAGCTCGGCGGGTGGTATGGGGGCCAGCCGCGCGATCACCGGTCGCGGTATCCGCGCCGCGATCAACGCGCGGAGTTCGGGCCACTCGATCTGGGCGGTCATCTCGTCCGGTTCTCCTGGGAAGGGGCGTCGCGGCCGGGCGTCGCCGCGACGTCGTGCCTGCGTGCCGATGGCACGATCGGACTGTAACGATGCCCAACGACAATCCGCGTTCACAGACCCGGTGACCGGCGCGGGCCGCACCGAGCTCAGGCCCTGAGGCCGCGGCATCAGGGAGCGGAGATCCGCGAGGCCATTCACTTCTCGAATGAGATGTACCGCGAACATGCAAGGCCGTTCTCGCCGGGCGGAAGAGCGGAAATGCCGCCCGTTCATTGCTTTGCGCATCGAGATTATTCATGATGTGCGGGGATGTTCAGGGCGCCTGTACTCCTGGCATTCGCGCGTCCACCCTGTACGGGCGTTCACCGTGAGAAGGCGGTGTCATCGATGAGCCCAGGCGACGGCCACGATCGGAAACGGACCGAAGGCATCTCGCGCCGGAACGTCTTCAGGGCAGGGGCGGGGACGGGGGCCGTCCTGGCGATGGGCGGGCTGACCGCGGCACCGGCAGGCGCCTCCCCGGGCCACGACCGGCACGGCGGTCCGGGGGAACGGCTGCGGCTGGTCAACGGGAAGATCCACACGATGGACTGGGGCGACCGCGTCGTCTCCTCGGTGGTCATCGAGGACGGCCGGTTCGCCGCCGTGGGACGGGGCGGCGACCACGGCGGCGGGCACACCAGGACCATCGACCTGCGCGGGCGCACGGTGATCCCCGGTCTTCGGCGACGATTTGCAGTGGACCGGTGGCATCGGCGAGTGGGCCGCGCCGCTGTCGCCCCGCGACGTGTGGTTCCAGGCGCAACGGCTGGTCGCCGAGGCCGGCTGGCGCAACGAGAACGCCGTCGCCGACCTCGCGGAACTGACCCGGGTCGTCGAGGGGTGGGAGGCGGTCGACCGCGAGTTCGGCATCACCGGGGACCGCTACATCGTCCACCATGTCCCGGTCGTCACCGAGGACCTCCTGGACCGGCTGCACGCGTTGGGCGCCGGTGTGGTCATGCGCGCGTTCTGTTCATCGTCGGGCCCGGGAAGCATCGCCGGAAGGTCCGGCGCGCCGGCGTCGGACGGTTGGCGTCACCGGGGGATGCTCGCGCTCAATTCCTGTATGGGCTCTCCCTTGAGTCCGTCTTCGTGGCGTTGGGCTCGTCGAGCAGATGAACCCGTACCAGCGGCAGCCGTTCGGCGATGTCGGCGGGTAGCTGTTCAGAACCGGAGAGTTCCGCGATGCCCAGTATCCGGCCCAGCGCCGCGGCCGACCGAGGGTTGCGCGCCCGGTAGGACTCCAGCCGCGTTCGCGTCTGCTCTGGGGGCATGACCGTGGCACGTGCCGTGGCGCCACGAGTGCGGCCGTTCCAAACGCGGACGGCCGGATCGGCGACGACGTTGCGGAACCACTGTGAGTTGCCGCCGTACCCGGACACCAGCACGAGCGCGTCCGGCTCCCGGTCGACCACCTCCAGCACCGCGTAACGTGGGCGGCCGGTCTTCCGTCCGCGGTGTTCGAGCATCATGATCCGCTTGCCGAGCAGCCATCCGAACCCATGCCGAAACAGCGGAATCGGGGCACGCGCCACCCAGCGAGGTATGCGGCGAACAGCCATACCAGGAACCTTACGACCGCTGATCCTGTGGGCTTGCCGCGTTCACCAGCCGGGGGCGGTGCTCGGCCCCGGAGGGCCGGGGACGAAATCGGGCAGGGCGGCGAACTGGGGATCGACCGCCACCGTGGCCAGTGCCCATCCCACCCACGCCCGGACCCGCGACAGCGGATGGTCGGGGAAGTCCGCGTCCCACTGCGGGTCGTCGCCGCGGTGGTAGGGCAGCCGGCCTTGTAGCTCCGGGGCGTAGGGGTGCGGAAGGATCCAGCCTTCCAGACCGGTGAGGCCGAGTTTGGCCAGTATCGCCGCCTCCCGCATTCCGGTGATCCCTCTCTCCTCGGCGGTGCAGCCGAACATCACATGGCGATCGGCCTTGGCCAGGAAGATGTTCGCCATGAAGACCTGCCCGCTGGGTGCGTTCGGAATCGGCGCCTTCACCACCTGGCACACCCCGCGAACACCGCCGAGCACCACCGGCTCGGCCTCGATGAGGCACCCCAACTGGGCGTACTCATGGGCGAGGTTGCGCCGCATCGCCGGGACGTTCTCCAGCCAGGCCGCCTCGGCCAGCGGCCCGTGGTTGAGCTTCAGGCTGATCCAGTCTCCGGTGGCCGGATGCGCCCAGGTCGTCTCGTCGATGGGCCGCAGGCCGGCTGAATTGAAGGCGACGACCATGTTCTAGAATCCTTTCCGAAGCCCGACTTACGGCGCGTCTCCGACCATAACCTACCGCACCTCTTGCCTAGGGGCCGTCTTCGGAATTGAACGGGTCCCGTTATTGGCGTTTATTGGCAGCGGTCCTTAGCGCGTGTCCCGCTTCAAGGAGCTCACTCAGGTCACCACCTAGGACGCGCTTTTGGTATTGCTCCCTCGCCTCGTGTGGCGGGAAGCAGCGGGATTCTGCACTCTTGATCTGTGCCGTTTCCGTGTGATCGTGCACCATGTTCCGTTCCCTGCCAAGGACACCGCCTTGCGGGCCGCGCGAACCAACATTACGACGTGGCCTTTCCTCTCCGTCATCGGGACTCGCACGCCGGAATGACCAGCGTGGAAGCAATTCCCACGGCCGTGCCCAGGGTTCTCAGGACGATGACCGAAGGGACACATGTCCGCTCTCGCGTTACCTGATGCATCCGGCGACACCAGGAAGCGGCCGTGGGGCGGCGCGGGCACGCTGGACGCTACGACGTTTGAGAAGACGAGCCGGGGTACCTCAGCGTGCGCAGGTCGCGAATCGGAAGGAGACGCCCATGCGCGCCGTGGTGATCAACTGCACCTTGAAGCGCTCGCCCGAGGCATCCAACACCGAGGCGCTCGCGACGGTGGTCGAGGACGAACTGCGGGCCAGGGGCGTCGAGGTGGAGAGCATCCGGGCCGTGGACCTCGACATACCGCCAGGTGTGGCGACCGATCTCGGCGAAGGCGACCCCTGGCCCGCCGTGCATCGGTCCTTGCTGAACGCGGAGATCCTCATCCTGGCGTCGCCGACCTGGGCGGGCCAGCCGTCCTCGGTCGCCCAGCGGGTGATCGAACGGATGGACGCCATGCTGTCGGAGACCGACGACGAGGGGCGGCCGGTCGCCTTCAACCGGGTCGCCGGGGTGATCGTCACGGGTAACGAGGACGGCGCGCACCACGTGATCAACAACGTGAGCGGCGCGCTCAACGACTTCGGCTACACGATCCCCGGGCAGGCGTGGACGTACTGGAACCGCGGCCCTGGACCCGGGCCGAGCTACCTGGACAGCCGGGAAGGCCGGGACTGGTCGGAGAGCACCGGCCGGGCGATGGCCTCCAACCTGGTGGCCGCCGCCGAGGCGCTGGCCGCCAAACCGATCCCCGCCCCACCGTCCTGATCCTCCGGGTGGCCGACTCGCGACATGAAGTCGACGCCTGACTACGAGGGGACGCGGGCGCGTGTCTCGCGGATGAGCCGGAGGACGAGGTCTCCCATGGACGCGTCGTCCCAGGGGCCGGACTGGTGCACCGCCAGCGACTCGACCACGGGTCCCTGGGTGACGTGGTCGCCGGCCGGTTCCGTCACCCCTCCATGGGGCACCGCCGTGATCGCGCTCTCCGTGACCTCGATGTCGATGGACACCGCCGCGCGTGCGTAGTCACCGGGCTCCCGTTGGGCGGTGCCGGTCACCCAGGACCAGGGATCCGCCGTGGTCGCTCCCGCCCCTTGCCGTGATCGTCCGAGGGTCTCGGCCAGCATGCGGCCCAGAACGGCCTGGCCCGATGACGCGCGTACCGACGCCACGGGCGCCATCGCGGCACCGTCGCCCCAGGGGACGAAGTGGACCAGCCCGTCGGTCTCGAAGACCCGCACCGACCCGGCGGAACGGAAGGGCGCTGCGTGATCCGCCGTGTCCGCAGGCCGTGCGGTGCCGTGAAGGCGGGGCTCGAACCAGACGTCCCGGTCATCCTCCTCCCAGCCGGTGCCAGGAGGGAACTCCCGTACGCCCCTTCCCGGGAGGAAGTCGGCGAAGAGGTAGGCGTGGTCGCCGTAAGCCAACGGGACCTCCAGCGCCGTCAGCCGATCGAACACCTCGCGTCCTGCCCGTTCGCGCATCTCCCCGCGTACCGGCGCCGGCGCGTCCATCAGCTCCATCGACAGCCCGAAGTCATAAGGCGACAACGCGGTGTCGGGACCCTCCTCCACCGCCGACAGATCGACGCCGAGAAGCCCTCCGGCCTGAGGCCACAGTGTGAACCTGAAGGTTTCGCGCGGGGATCCGAAGTACCCCCGCGCACCCAAAAACAAGGAAACGCGCGCCACTGCGGCAACCGCGTCCCCCGGATACCGCAGGTACACCTCGACGGTGCTGCTCATTTGAAGTCCTCGAATTCACGCTTCGCACAGAATCGCGCACAGAGGCTCAGCATGCTCGCGGCCCCGGAGCCTTCCGGTTCCGTTGCGAGGAACCGGGCTGTTCGGCGTCTGCCCGGATCGTTCCTGAGGGCACGTCCGGTCACGCCGGTTGCTTCAGACCGCCAGTGGGTTCGCGGTGCTGGTGGGGTCGTGGAACGTCTCGTCCGGCCGGCGAGCCGTCACGGCTGCGCTAGCCGCTTTGCGTGCTCGGGTTCGCCGAGGTGGCGGGGTTGTCCCGGCCAGTGGCCGTGTTCAGCCAGAAGGCGCCGCGCAAGCCGTGGAAGGCGGCCATGGCGTAGCCGCCGACCGCGCTGGAGGCGGCCGCGGCCCAGGGATGGCTGGGAATGTCGGCCCAGAATGCGAAGAGGCCGGTCAGCAGGACTCCGGTCACTCCGACAAGCGCGTTGCGTAAGGGCGAGTTGCCGAGCACGGTCGGGAATTCCTCGCCGACGAGGCCCTTGATCAGGTGCGGCAGGGTGTTGGTGCCCATGAGCCCGGCGAGGAAGGAAAGCGCGATGGTCTGGAACACGGTTCTCCCAACTTCAGTCTACAAGCGTTGACTGAACTTGGCATCGCATCGGGCGTTCAGTCAATGCGTGTAGACTGAGCCGGTGGGTTCCGCACCTGTTTCCCGAGCCGAACAGCGTCGTATGACCCAGAACCGGATCCTGGAAGCGGCGCGGAAGCTGTTCGCGGAACGCGGTTACGACCGAACGACGATTCGCGCCATCGCCGCGGAGGCGAAGACCGATCCCGGTCTGGTCATGCGGTACTTCGAGTCCAAGGGGAAGCTGTTCGCCCGGGTCGCCGTGGTCGACCGGCACGAGCCCATCGGAGGACGCCCCGACCAGGTCGCCGAGCTGCTGCTCGCGGCGCTGGGCGCGAAGGTCACGGAGGAGCCGGTCGGTGCGCTGGCGGCCATCCGCTCGATGTTCACCCACCCGGAGGCGGCCAAGGACGTGCGCGAGGCCATGCTCGCCGAGCAGCGCCAGGCCGCCGACGCCATCTCCGGTGATGATGACGCGGACCTGCGGACGGGGCTCATCGGCGCGCTGACGCTCGGAGTCGTCATCGGGCGGTACATGGTGGGCCTGGACGGGCTGCGAGACGCCCCACCGGACAGGATCGTCGCGTTGCTGCGCGCGCCGTTCCACTCGATCATCCACGGTGACCGGGAACCCGAACCGCCGAACGCCGACGACGGCCGCCGCGGAGACGGCGAACGCTGATCTGCTCGCGCGGCGGTCGGCGCGTTCACCCCCACCTGGAAGGCGCCGCCACCCGTAGCGGCTCGGCGTTTCGCCACAACTCATCAGGTATCAGCCGCACCGCAGAATTCGACGACAACGGTCGGTTCAGCATTACTTCCCAGATCACGCACAATCCACAGGAAATACGTCCTGGACAAGCCGACCATGCGACCTTATCAAGGATTTACCTCCGCCCAGAATGTCGCCCGTGGATCCGGGAATGCTGACGATTCGAGTGATTCAATTCGGCAAGGCCAGATGATCTGAACGATACGAATCTGACGGCCATGTCATTAAGAACGCCAATAATCCCCCCATTTCATTCAAATGGGAGGCCGTTCCATGGACACCACGACGCGCACAGTGGAGAAGACACCGCCCCGGTCCGGCGAGGAACGGATCGCGCCGCGCCGCGCGCTGCTGCTGACCGCCGCCTCGGCCGTGCTGCCGGGCCTGGCGCATCTGCACGCCGGCCGCCGATCGGCCGGGAGGATCCTGCTGGGCGCGCACATCTGCGCCTTGGCCACGGCCGTGTTCGCGATCATCGCGTTCCGCGGTGACCTGATGCAGTTGGCGGTCCGGCCGCGGTTGCTCATCGCGTTGGTGGTCGTCTCGGTGCTGGCCGCCGTCGCCTGGCCTCTCCTGCTGGTCTGGTCCTACTCCTGCGTCCGCCCTGTGTGGAACTCGCGAAAGACCAGGGTCACGGCCGCCGCGTTGGTCGGGTTACTGGGCGTGGTCACGGCGCTTCCGCCGCTGGCCGTGGCCCGCTACGGCTACCTGCAACACGACCTCATCACGTCCGTCTTCAGCAGCGGCCCCCAGGCCCGTTCGGCCACCGGACAGGGAGCCGCGCCCGCCGGCACGTCGCTCCCGCCCCGGCTGAACGTCCTCCTGCTCGGCGGCGACGCGGATGTGAACCGTCCCGGCGTCCGCACCGACAGCATGACGCTGGCCAGCGTGGACACGAAGACGGGCGGGACGGTGCTGATCAGCCTGCCGCGCAACCTCCAGCATGTTCCGGTCTGGAACGGCCATCGCCGTGTCCGCTTCTCCGGAAAGCGGCTTCTGAACGAGGTGTACGAGTTCGGAAAGGCCCATCCGCGCCTGACCGGAGCCCCCAACCCCGGAGCCGAGCTTCTCAAGCGCACCTATGGCCACATCGTCGGCCTGCCCGTTCACTACTACGCGATGGTCGACATGCGCAGCTTCCGGCAGATCGTGGACGCCGTGCACGGCGTACGGCTGTGTGTGCGCCAGCCGATCCCCGTTCCCCGCGAGCAGGTCGCGGGAGGCGTCATCGAGGCCGGATGCCAGCGGCTCACCGGGCGTCAGGCCCTGTGGTACGGGCGTTCCCGTACCGCCAGCAGCGACTATGCGCGGATGGCGCGTCAGAAGTGCCTGATGTGGGCGCTGGTCCACCAGGCCGACCCCGTCACGGTGTTGCGCAGCTTCCAGCGCCTCACCCAGGTGTTCAAGTACTCCGTCAACACCGACATCCCGGTCCGCGTGCTGCCGTCCCTCCTGCGTCTTCCACCCCTGATCCGGCAGGCCGGCCTGCACAGCGTCCAGTTCACGCCACCGCTGATCAACACCTGGCGTCCCGATTACCGCAACATACGCACCATCACGTCCCAGGCACTGCGATCACCGGTGGTCGTCGAGAAGAACCTCGACCAGACCTGCACCGAGCACGCCGATCGGCGCTGACCGTGACGAGGGACCCGACCGGGCCCGGCTCCTGGGCCGTTATCATCCGGACACTTCCCCCACCGCCAGGAGCTCTATGGTGCCGTCGCGTTCGGGCCTTGAAAATCGGATATCGGAACTGTTGAAGAAGCCGGTCGTACGGAAGAGGGTCGCACCTTTCCTCTCCGTCGTGCTCGGTGCCGCCTTACTGGCGTCGGTTCTTTTCTCCTTCGTGGAGGACGGTCCGGTGGCTCCCGATCCCTGTACGCGGCTGACGGCGGAGGAGGTCGCGCGTTTCGTCCCGGGAGCGGGCCGGCCGACGACGACAACGACGAAAGAGGAGAAGGAGAAGGCGTGCGAATGGCGCGGCGCTGAGGGCCTGCTGACCCTGCGGCTTGAGGCCCATGAGGCGCAGAGACGAAGGTCCGCCCCGGATGTGGCGGGGATGGCGGTCCAGGATGACTACCACGACGGCGAAGAGCACACCGAGCGGCGCCGCGTATATCTCCACGGCGCCGGCCTCGGCACCTGGGCCTTCGCCCGTACGCCACCTGCCGGGCAGGCGGCCTCCTACGCCACGGTGGTGTTCCATCGGGGCGGCGTCTCCGGCAGCCTGACCCTCAAGTACTTCAAGCCGGGCACGGCCGGGCCCCCGGCGACGGTCGAACAGGCTCAGTCACTGGCCGTACAGGCGGCCCAAACCCTGTACGCCCGCCTGCCGCGTGATGAAACCACCGGCTCTTAGGGCCTGCCGAACTCCTCGATCAGCACGGGGTACTGCTCCCCACCGTGTCCGGCGGCGATCGAGCGATCGGCCATCGCCTTGATCAGCTTCGGTAGTTCGGCGTTGACGCCCACCGCCTCGCTTTCCTCGATCAGGTGCGCCATCGCCCGCGCGTCGGTCTCCAGGGCCGACACCTCGGCAGGGAAGGAGCCACTGTCGATCTGCTCGGCATAGCCGGGCAGCCACTCGGCCACAGTTGCGGCGATCCGCTGCGCGAACGGCGCATACGTCGCGGCGTCCACACCGGCCGTCCTGAGCAGGGCGGTGCCCTGAAGCCAGGCGTTCAGGACGCTCCACATCATGGCCAGGCCGGCCACGTCGTACAGGGACGCCAGCCCGTGGTCCGCGCCGAGATAGGTGACGGTGCCGAGGGCGTCGAGCGCCGGCTTGTGCGTCTCGAAGTCCGCCCGCGGCCCGCTGTGCAGGATCACCGCATCGGCGGTCCCGATCGCCGGAGGGACGGCCATGATGGCGCCGTCCAGGTAACGGGCGCCGCGTTGCCCGGCCCATCGGGCGGCTTCCCTGGCCTGGGCCGAGGAGCCCGAGGTCAGGTTGATCAGCGTCCTGCCGTCCAGCTCGGCGTCGCTCCCGTCGAGCAGCTCGTGCACGGCCCGGTAGTCGGTGACGCAGACGATCACCAGGGGGCCCGCCTTGAGCGCGTCGCCCACCGTCGGCGCGAGGCGAGCGCCCTCGGCCACCAGCTTGCCGGCCTTGGAGGGCGTACGGTTCCACACGGTCGTGACATGCCCGGCTTTGAGGAATGCGCCGGCGAGCGCCTGGCCCATCAGTCCGAGTCCGAGGATCGTCACGGGTACGTCGGTGTTGTCGGTCATGGCAGCATCGTCAACGTTGATACCGATGTGAAGGTCAAGCGAGGTGTCGATGCTGATCGGGGAACTGAGCCGCCGTACGGGCGTCAACGCCCATCAGTTGCGCTACTACGAGGCGCGGGGTCTGCTTGAGGCGGAACGCGGCCCGAACGGTTACCGCGAGTACGACGAGAACGCCGTGCTGCGGGTGAAGCAGATCCGGCACCTGCTCGATGCCGGTCTGTCCTCCGAGGACATCGCGTACCTGCTGCCCTGCGCCGTCGGAGAGGCCCCGGACCTGCGGGGCTGTCCCGAACTGCTGGCCGCGATGCGGTCACGGCTGCGGCGGCTGGACGATCAGATGGCCAGGCTCGCTCAGTCCCGCGCCGCCCTCGCCGACTACATCGATGCGGCCGAGCGAAGGGGCGACGACGGCTTCCCGCCCTTCGACGGTGCCGACCGGGAGTGCGTCTCCGCTTGAGCAGCGTCCGGGGGTGGGTACCTCAGCTCACCGGTGGGGTCGTCTCGTAGGAGTCGAGGAGGCGGCGGCCCGCCGCCCGCAAGGGTTCGTCACCGCGGTTGACCTGGGCCCTGATCTCGGCGCCTTCCAGAGCACTGAGGACGGTGGTGGCCAGATCAAACCGTCGGCGCAGGCCCAGCGGCGATCAACGGTCGGCGCGCGAGGCGATGGCCGAGCCCATCGCCTCGCGCGCCAAGGCCGCCCCGTTGAACGCTGAGTCGCGCGTTCACTCGAAATCATCCGGACTGGCGTCCTCCAAATGCGTGGCGTCGGGGTCGGGGTGGTTCAAGGTGGCCTCGTTCGTCGAGGGCGGCGGCTCTCCGGCGCCCGGCGACTCCTCGGGGCGTCCCGCCGGACGTTTCGAGGTCCCCTCTTCGGCGGGCGTGAGCGGGGCGCCGCTCATCTCCTCACTCGCTCCGCGTTCCGCCCGCTCGTTCTCCGATGTCATGCGAATCCCCCTGCTTTCGCCTGTTCCTCCTCCTCGATCGGGCGCGGCAGGAGGCGGATGACGCCCTGCCGAGGCATGGCTTCCGATCGAGCGACGGGGGTGGTGTGCGGTCCCGTCGTGATGACGCCCTTCCCCGGTGCGCCGTCCGAAACCTGTCTTTCTTATGG